>NZ_JAAHIG010000295.1:0-10995 GCF_010692305.1 Moorena sp. SIO4G3
TGTAGGTGTATCTGTAGATTTATCAAGTACACCTACAGCAGTTGACAAAGGTGCTTGAACCACAGTATCTCCCACATATATCAGCTTTAAAGGCACCCCTCACTATACCACCTTAGAGTAAGTTGGCTAGTGAGATCTACTACCCCAACTAAAAATTTAACCTTTTCTTAATTATAATTTAACCTAATGCTTAACCTACTCTTGATGGTGGAGCGGTACACTCCGGCTGTGACGCCTAAAAAAATCAAGCCAATTCCATGTTGTCTCAAAAGAATAATTTATTCTCAATAGCATTGATCACCTCCTTAGCCGTGGGGATTACCTCCTGTGGTGGTTCAACCCCCACAGCTACAGTTAAGGTAGATGGTTCCAGCACCGTATTTCCCATCTCTGAGGCAATGGCGGAAGAGTTCCAGAAAGCCAATCCGGGAGTCCTAGTTACCGTCGGTTTCTCTGGTACTGGTGGTGGATTCAAGAAGTTTTGTGCTGGAGAAACGGATATTTCCAACGGCTCCCGTCCGATCAAAGAATCAGAAATAGAACTTTGCAAGAAGGGAGGAATTGAGTACATCGAATTACCCATCGCCTTTGATGGACTCTCTGTAGTAGTTCACAAAGAAAATAACTTTGCTAGCTGCCTAAAAATTTCTGAACTCAAAAAAATGTGGGAGCCAGCAGCTCAAGACAAAATCAAAAACTGGAAGCAAATTCGTCCTGGTTTCCCTGATAGCAAACTAGGACTTTATGGTCCAGGAACTGACTCCGGAACCTATGACTACTTTATGGGAAAGACAGTTGGTAAAGACAAGGGCTCTCGGGGCGACTATACCGCTAGTGAAGATGACAATTTGCTTGTTCAAGGGGTATCTACTGATAAGGGTGGACTAGCCTTCTTTGGTTACGCCTACTACGAAGAAAACAAAGATAAACTCAAACTTTTAAAGATTAATGGAGGAAGTGGTTGCGTTGCCCCTAGCACAGCAACTATTGCTGATGGGACTTACAAACCTCTAGCTCGCCCAGAGTTTATCTACGTCAATAAAGAGGCTGCAACTCAACCTGAAGTTAAAGCATTTGTAGAGTATCAGTTGGCAGCAGCAAATTCCAAATTAATTTCAGAAGTTGGCTATGTTCCCATGCCAGAAGATATTATGATGCTGGTGAGGAAGCGCTTTAGCGACGGCAAAGTTGGTACAGTCTTTTCTAATGCTCCTAAAGGCTCCAAAGTGAAACAGCTATTGATGAAAGGGAAATAAATAATAGTAAAGGATGCATTAAAGGATGAAGGCTGAAGGCTGAAGGCTGAAAAGAACCAAGTTGCTAAGTCACCTTGTAAGTCACCTTGATAGATATCACCACTACACCTATGAGTAGAATTATTTCATTCCTCACACTTGATTCCTCACACTTCATCCTTCATCCTTTATCCTTTATCCTTCACACTTGATCCTACCCTAAGAGAACGCTATCAGGCGAACACACTTGCTCCTTCAAACTTGCTCCTTCACACTTAATACTTTACTGATGTCTACCACTCCCTCATCTTTTGAGTCATCAGACTCTGAGATGTTTCGACCAAACCGGCAGTTAAACAAGCGGGTAGAACTGGTAGTCAAAATAATTTTTGCTACCTTTGCCTTTGTTTCTGTCGCAACTACCATCGGCATTGTTCTAACCCTAATATTTGAAACAGTAGCATTTTTCCAAGAAGTATCACTCTGGAAATTCCTGACTGATACAGCATGGACTCCCTTGTTTCCTAATCCCCAGTTTGGCATTTTTGTGCTGATTAGTGCCACCTTCCTGACTTCTGTAATCGCCCTGATGGTGGCATTACCCCTGGGATTGCTTGCAGCTATCTACTTGAGTGAATATGCATCTAGTGGTATCCGTCGCTGGCTCAAACCTGCCCTAGAAATATTAGCAGGGGTTCCTACAGTGGTATTTGGTTACTTCGCCCTGATGGTAGTTAGCCCCCGCTTAAGAGATTGTATTGGTCTTATTAATTGGGGTATAGCATTTATTGGTCGGGTTATACCATTTATTCCCGAGTCATTTGCTATTCCCGAGTTAAAAGGATTCAATGCCTTAAGCGCTGGGATTGTTTTAGGAATAGCCATTATTCCTATGATAGCTTCCCTCAGTGAAGATGCTATCTATGCTGTACCCAATAGTTTAAGACAAGGTGCTTATTCCTTGGGGGCAACTAAACGAGAAACCATTATCGGAGTAGTAATACCAGCAGCATTATCTGGAATTGTTGCTTCCTTCGTACTAGCGGTTTCCCGTGCTGTGGGTGAAACCATGATTGTTAGCATCGCTGCTGGTCAAAATCCCACCTTGGGACTGAATCCCCTAGTACCAGTGATGACCATGACAGCCTATATTGTTCAGGTCAGCTTAGGAGATACACCAGCAGGTTCCCTAGCCTACAAAACTATTTTTTCTGTAGGTATGACCCTGTTCTTACTGACCTTAGCCCTAAATATCTTTAGCTTTTGGTTTGTCCGTCGCTTCCGGGAGAAATACGACTAATGGCACAAGACCTAAAACCTCTAGGAGACGATTCCTCAGGTTACTTCAATCTTGCGCTACCCAAGCGCTATAACTTTGATAAAATCTTCGCCTTTGCTGCCTGGCTTGCCATCTTTTTTGGGCTAGCCATACTCGCCGTATTGCTGATTGAAGTTTTTAGGGATGGTCTGCCCCGGCTCGATTGGCAATTTATCAGTAGTCCTCCCTCCCGTAAACCAGACCAAGCTGGTATTTTTCCTCCTTTAATCGGTAGTGTGTGGCTATTGCTGATAACAGCAATGGTCTCTTTTCCCTTGGGAGTAGGGGCAGGGATTTTCTTAGAAGAATATGCCACTGACAACCTATTGACCAAGATTATTGAAATCAACATCGCTAACCTAGCTGCTGTACCTTCAATTATTTACGGCTTATTGGGTTTACAAGTTTTTGTCCGGTGGTTGGAACCCATTACTAATGGTAGGAGCATACTAACTGGTGCCCTAACCCTGTCCTTGTTAATTCTGCCCATCATTATTGTTGCCACCCGTGAAAGTCTACGGGCAATTCCCAATAGTTTGCGTCAAGCGGGTTATGCCTTAGGAGCAACTCGCTGGCAAGTGATTCGAGAGCATATTTTTCCTCTCGCTTTACCTGGTATCCTGACAGGAACCATTTTGGCACTGTCAAGGGCAATTGGGGAAACTGCTCCTTTGATTACTATCGGAGCCTTGAGCTTCATTACCAGGCCGCCAATGAACCCACAAGATCCATTTACTGCACTGCCAATTCAAATTTACAACTGGATCTCTCGTCCCCAAGAAGCCTTTCACATTAACGCGGCAGCGGGAATTGTGATGTTGATGATAGTGCTGTTGGTCATGAATGCCGGAGCAATTTTCCTGCGCAATAAATTCCAAAGCAATAGATAAAAAGTCAATATACCCACTATTAAAAGACAGATTCAAAGGGATGGTAAATTTTTCAGTTTTGATTTCAAAAGTTGACAATTCCACAGAAGATTTAAATATGAATTATAACCAAGTTATGGACTCCACCACTTCGTCTGTAGAAGTACAATATCCGGTTTTACGGGCTGAAAAAGTTTCCGTCTACTATGGATCATTTTTAGCAGTCAAAGATGTCTATTTAGATATTCCCAAAAACCAAGTTACCGCCTTTATCGGACCCTCTGGTTGTGGAAAAAGCACCTTGTTGCGGTGTTTTAATCGCTTAAACGACCTGATTCCGGGAGCACGGGTGACAGGTAGAATTACCTTCCATGGCGAAAATCTCTATGATCAAAAGTTTGACAACAGCATTGAAGAAGTACGTCGCCGCATTGGGATGGTATTCCAAAAGCCAAACCCTTTTCCCAAATCCATTTATGAAAATATTGCCTTTGGAGCCCGGATTAATGGCTATCAAGGGGATATGGATGAATTAGTGGAGCGCAGTCTTCAACAAGCTGCCCTCTGGGATGAAGTCAAAGATAAACTAAGACAGAGTGGTCTGTCTCTATCTGGTGGTCAACAACAGCGTTTGTGTATTGCTCGCGCCTTAGCCATTAAGCCAGAAGTGTTGTTGATGGATGAACCGTGCTCCGCTCTTGACCCCATCTCCACCCTCAAAGTGGAAGAACTAATGCACGAGCTCAAAGAAAAATACACCATTGTTATCGTTACCCACAACATGCAACAAGCTACCCGAGTAGCAGACATGACCGCTTTCTATAACGCTAGGGCAACGGAAACAGGTGGTAAACAAGGCTATTTAGTAGAATTCAATAGAACTGAAGTCATCTTCCAAAATCCTCAGCAGGAAGCAACTAGGGACTATGTGAGTGGGCGTTTCGGCTAAATCCCCCCAACATTTTCCCCTAACATCCAACGAAACCTTGGGTTTTAAACCCAACTCATCGGAGATTTGAGATGAGACTACACATCCCATGGCAACACGCCCGTGGGATTTTTTTTCTGATGGGGATGATCCCCCCAGTACCAATTCAAGATAGGATCAAATCTGATTATAAAATTGGATTTGTTGTCAATCATGCGAATAAAGCGCTACTTATCAGGTTTTATTGCCCTGGTACTGGTTATGGTTATCGGTTTAACTGGTTGTGCCTCAAGTGGTACAGGCTTAACAGGAGATTACCGTCAGGATACAATAATTGCTCTACAAGAATTAAGACAAGCCCTTGAATTACCAGAAGATTCACCAGATAAGACGGCAATTCGTGAAAAAGCAACTCTACTGATGAATGACTATGCTTCGCGCTACCGCAGAGATAGAGCTGTGTCTACCCTTAATTCCTTCACTACCATGCGAACTGCTGTCAATTCCTTGGCTGGTTACTACAGTTCCTATCCCAATCGCCCTTTACCAAAAAAGGTGAAGAATCGTCTAGAGCAGGAATTTTCCCAAGTAGAGCGTTCTCTCAAACGGGGCGCTTAAGCTGTCGATACCTCGCCTAGAATAGGCGAGGCATAACCTGGATTAACAAAAAACTGGGAGTAGAAACCTGTCCTATCTTCAGGTTTCTTGAGAACATCCCAGGTAAGGGAGGGTAGGATTATCGATGATCTAAAACTATTAGCCAATTCTTTCCCTGCTCCTGTCCTAACTCTCGTAATCAGTAAAAATTTTCCGGAACAGTTGCTAAGACAGCTGAAAACCTTTAAAGGTAATCCCAGCCGTTAGCAGTTAGCAGTTAGACTGGTTATTATAGGGTTTATGGCTACTACTAGGGTAATGGTTCACTAATAATCGACAATAATCAAAGTTGACAAACTAAATGATATATGCATCAACGACAACGATATAGATTTCCCTATAGATTTACTTATATATTTACCTCTCCTCCCTCCCTTGGTGTTTCCCTTTCTATCCCTAAACTATATAATAACTAGGTGACATACTCCCAAACTGACTCTGCTCTTACAGAGCCGCTCCGCGAACGAGTTCAGTTTAGGCTTCTTGCCAACTCCACCCAACGGTTAGGATACTCGACAAGCTTTATTAACGACACGGGATGCCCCTCCGCACCGGAACCATACAACTCGTTCTATTTTTTAGGCACGCAGGTGGCGGTTAGCTCTTAATTTGTCTTCCCTGCTATGTTCATTATAGATGAAAATAAAAAAAACAAAGTTCAGCCTCCGCCATTCATCCCACGCCGACATGCAGGTGCGTACGTGGGGCTTCTGGCGGCTCAAGCTAAAGCTAATTTTAGAAAAAATCATAGTTAAAAACCCCTGTGCAATAACGATGGGGATGAAAGCGATGCAGCGCGGTCTTGGGGAGCCAGTGCGGTCTTGGGGGTTCCCCCCATGAGCAACTGGCGTGGTTTCCCCCATGAGCGACTGCATCAAGACAACGAGTTAGTGAATTGCTCACCCTCTCGTAGTATCCGTATAGAATCCCTGATCCTGCACCTGGGGGAGATTTCAAAGATATTGAAGCAATCGGGGATGAGTTAACTGGCTTTTGGCTAACTTTCTGTTGTTTTGTAGTGTTTCTAGGAATGTATAACAGTTTTGGTAAACGGAGGCAACACCGACAAGGTCTACATCGTAGCTTGATTGCCACCTTTGCAGTAGGAAGTAGTCTTTTGAGTCAGTGTTGGTTTGTACCAACCGCTGAGGCAAAAACAAAAGCTTATTGCCACTTTACTCAGGAAGCGATCGCTCAAAAAGAAAGCTTAAGAGTTAATTCGTTAAAGGACAACTCAGACTCTAAAATCAGCTACCAAACCATTATCCAGGAACACGCTAGTTTCTTACAGCAGTGTCGTTCCCAAACCTGGCCGCAAAATCAAGCAATTTGGGTGCGCTTATATCCCTGTGATGCTCGTCCTGGAGCCCTTGAGGAAACCCTCGACCGTATTGTGAACCAAGGCTACAATCAGGTCTACGTTGAAGTATTTTACGATGGTCGCGTCCTGTTACCAAAGTCAGATAATCGTACTCCTTGGCCGTCAGTCATACAACAACCGGGGACTGAGAACGTAGATTTATTAGCCCAGGCGATTCAAAAAGGTCGTGAGCGGGGTTTGCAGGTGTATGCCTGGATGTTTACGATGAATTTTGGTTATACCTACGGTCATCGTGCTGAGCGGCAACAGATTCTTGCCCGCAATGGTCGGGGAGAGACCAGTTTGTCTGTAGTTAAGGATGGCTCTCAAGTATTTATCGACCCTTACAACCGACAAGCCCAGGTAGACTACTATGAGATGCTTAAGGGTGTATTAAAGCGACGCCCCGATGGGATTTTATTCGACTACATTCGCTATCCCCGTGGTTCAGGTTCCCAGTCTGTGGCCAGCAGTGTCAAGGATCTTTGGATTTACAGTGATGCAGCTAAGCAAGCTCTCTATCAACGGGCTGGTAACAATCAAGGTAAGGAGCTAATTCGGCGCTATCTGAGTAAGGGTTCCATTAGTGCTAAGGATATAAAAGCTGTCAAAAAGCTCTACCCTGATGAAAAAACTCCCCTGTGGCAAGGTCGCACTCCTTCCCCAAGAGAGAGTACTCGAACTATACAATGGCAGTTATGGCAACTAAGTGTTGCTCACGCTGCCCAGGGGATATTAGACTTTCTTAAATTAGGCGAATTGGCAGCAGAGCGAGCTGGGGTACAAGCCGGTGCAGTGTTTTTCCCCGATGGCAACCAAGTTGTAGGTCGCATGGGTTATGATTCCAGACTACAGCCTTGGGAACATTTTCCCCGTTCCCTGGAATGGCATCCCATGTCTTATGGTGTTTGTGGTCACACCGGTTGTATTGCCAATTTAGTCAAACGGGTGTTCAAGTGGGCCTCGTCGGAAACAGACGTAAAACCAGCATTAGCAGGAACTTGGGGAAGATCCATAAAAAATCGTCCTTCCCTAGAAAACCAGATGCAGGCATTGCGCCGAGTGACACCACAAATCAACTCAGTCAGTCATTTTGCCTTCTCTTGGCAAAATCCAGAATTTGACCGCGAGCGAAAGTTTTGCAGATTATAGCAGTTCTCAATTGGCTAAGGTACTTACGCCTTTGGGGTTCATGGCAGTAGGGAGTAAGGAGCTTAGGCGCGGGAAGGGGGCTGATTCTCAGCAGCCCCCTCGACCTCTGGTTAAGATTTGCCTAATTGGGATAGTTCTGATTAAGCAGTTACTAATTCGGGTTCAGGACGCTTGCTGTTACGAATACCGCTAATTGCCTCTGCGTAATCTGGTGCCTTGAATACAGCTGAGCCAGCCACAATCGCATTCGCTCCGGCTTCTAGCACTTGCCAGGTATTGTTGACTTTGAGTCCCCCATCAACTTCAATCCAAGGAGAAAGACCACGCTCATCACACATCTGACGCAGTTTGCGGATTTTTGGTACAACTTCTTTGATAAAGCTTTGACCACCAAAGCCAGGATTGACGCTCATAATCAGGATCAAGTCACAGACTTCTAGGACGTACTCAATTAAATCCAAGGATGAGGAGGGGTTAAGTACAACACCTGCTTGCTTACCCAATTCTCTAATCTGACAGAGAGTGCGGTGCAGATGGGGTGAAGCGTTGTGTTCAGCATGAACGGATATAATATCAGCCCCTGCCTTAGCAAAGTCTGCCACATACTTTTCTGGTTCCACGATCATCAAGTGGACATCCAGTGGCTTTGCGGTAATCGGGCGAATGGCGCTAACAACTAGAGGACCAATGGTGATGTTAGGGACAAATCTACCATCCATGACATCAACATGAATCCAATCAGCGCCTGCGGCATCCACAGCCTTAATTTCTTCTCCCAGTCGGCTAAAATCAGCTGACAGGATAGAAGGGGCAATAACAACTTGGTTTTCGGATAGGGTGTTGCTCATGATTGGAGGTGTTCTCCTGGAAGCTTATTTTTTAGCATTTTAACAAAATCTTTAGATTTTCCCTAACGAGTTGTTGTAATGCTGACCTACTTAGTGAGCACTGGTCACCAGACCAGTGGGCTATAAATCAGCCCATACCTACGGATGCTCACCCCTAGCAGGTCATGATGAAACTTTTGATAACATGGGCAACAGTTAGTCAGTCTGTCATGTTATGCAGCTGCCTTGCTAAAACGATAGAATATCCTGCTTTAATAGAATTTTGGAGGAAATATGACTTCAAATCCCCAAGCATCTGCATATACTCAGAGCAGCACCAATGAAACTACCCTTGAGGATGAAAAACAGCTGAAAGTAGACCTCAAAGTTGACAAACCTGGTGCTATAGCTAAACTCACTGCTCCTGAGCCAGGACTGACCCAACCGTGGCAAGAATGGTTGCAAACTCTTACAGACATTTTGTCACAATTGCCGGAATATATAGGCGGATTTGTTAGCAATTACCAAAAACCCTTGCTTACCATTGGTCTTTTGCTCGCTGGGTTCATGACTGTTAAGATCACTTTGGCGGTGCTGGATGCCATTAACGATATTCCCCTGATGGCTCCGTTGTTTGAATTAGTTGGTATTGGCTATACCATCTGGTTTGTAGCTCGTTATCTACTCAAAGTTGAAACACGCCAAGAATTATCAGGAGAGATTCAATCCCTTAAAGGTCAGTTTATAGCTAAAAAGTGATATCTAGTGTGGTGGCATTAGCCCTGGTCAGGTGAGGAGTATGAAAAATAGGGCATGGACAATTGTCTAAATTGCTTTCCATGCCCTATTGTAGTAGATTAGTTTTACAGTAAATTATTTTTACACTAAATTACTGTTTTAAATTGGTGTTGTTTGGCTGTAGCTCCTTGTCGCTATACTAATTAATACCTATAACTTATAAATAATTAGCGCGATTGATTGGATAATAAAATTCAAACCTCAACTTGCTGAAGCACTGCGCAGCGCTTGAGCTGCTAGATAGAGTTTGTTCCATTCACCCATAACCTGGTTAGTTCTCCAGTTAAGATCGTTAGCGATCGCTTCGAAGGTCTGACCAGCTTTGATCTTATCCAGCAACTGCTGTTGTTCAGGGGTAAGTTTCTGCTGATATTCTTGCCATTGCTTTGGGGTTAGTCCAAAACTGTGCTCAGTATAGGATGTTTCCAACCAAGTGGCTACTAAGTCTGGCTTACCTTTTACCCCATTGATGGAAAAGACACGAGTGGCATGGTAGCTAATTTTTTCCCGTAGACGATAGACTTTCTTGATCGGCCAATCTAGGCGACGAGCGATCGCCTCTTGAGATTGACCTTGCAAGTAAAGTCGCAGCCATTGGGCCGCCTCAGACCCTAAGTTTTTCTCTAAGTAAGCCTCAAATTCTTTAGATACGGAGATCCTTAGGCTTTGTTTCTCTTCCCAAGCCTGCTTATGTTGATAATTAGTAATGGCTTGGTTATCCAATAGACTCACTGGTGCATCGGCTTCGCCTTCCGGGTTGATTGACTCTGACACTAAACGTACCATGTCTCCTTCCGGCACATGGGTCATCCCGCCACGTTGAGACCGACGCAGAAAGTTGACAAACCGATAGATAATTAAGGGCTGGTTGCGAATCGGGCGCAGACAATACTCTTCAAGAGTAGTTAATAATAAAGCATTGCGCAGCGGTTCTTCCTTGGTACATTGTCTAATCCAGGCAATTTGCTTTTGGATATAGCGATCGCTATTTAATAATTCCTGAATCACTTCTTGGAGAACATCCACCACAGCTCTTTGGCGATCGCGACTTAGGGATACCCAAGTGCGGATTTTATTGCGTAAGGTAACTAGACTAGCTAAGCGGGTGGTCAAATTGCGATAGGAACGTTCTGGTGGCACGCCCAAGTAACGCTGTCGCAAAATTCTGTAACGATACTCCATTGCTTGGACAGCGATTGCCAGTTGGCTCTGAGTGAGGGTGTCAAACCCCTCTTTATTTTCTCCAATTAACCACTGTACAATACTGGAGCTGGTGGCTGGATTTTGGTTTGGACAGTCACTCAACAAGCGTGACTGCCATTCTGTTTCGAGTTTGTCCGCCAACTTTGCCATGACATTGCACTCCTTGGATCCCTGTTTTAAAGTTTGCATGACAACCCTCCCTGTTTCTACTCACTCGAAGTGGGTAGTGACTGCTCTCTATTTGACCACTAATTCCTAGGTATTGGAAGTGATCAAACTCCCATAACTACGCTTACGAAAGTCACACCAGTAGGGTGATAGATAGCACGCCTGTCTGGAGATCTAGATCGTGTTTAGATGTGTTCTAGATCACAAGCCCTAAATAGACTTCTGGGACACCCAGCAAGTTTTACCTTCGTAAACATGGGATAGCACCACTACTATTTAGATATCACTGAGAATGATATGAATTATGCTGATAGCAGCCAATTGATATACCGTCACAGTATTTTCACAAGTATTTATCAGGCTTTTAGTCATTTGGTGTTTAACTGAGTCGTCTACCCTGATAATCTAACCCTGATGATTTAGCTGAGTACACCCGATATCCCGGTAGCTCTTGACCTTAGGGATTACTAGTTAACATAA
>NZ_JAAHIG010000296.1:0-10963 GCF_010692305.1 Moorena sp. SIO4G3
TTGATGCAATAGCGAGTGGGGGAAACCACGGCAGTCGCTCATGGGGGGAACCACCAAGACCGCGCTGCCTTCCCAAGACCGCGCTGCATCGCTTAATAAAAATCTCCCCATCTCCCCATCTCCCCATCTCCCCATCTCCCCGCGCCCCCGCCCCACACTCCCCGCGCCCCCGCCCCACACTTTGATTATGGGTATTCAACCGGACTTGATCTCAGAAGCTGATGGTAGACAGTAGTAATCTTCTCCACCATAGTGGTGAGGGTTAGTTCCTCAAGGTTTTGCCGTGCTGCACGTCTTAATCTATCCTGTTCGGACGGACTAGCCAGAAGCATCTCGATCTGATCTGCCAGTGCGATCGCATTTTTAGGAGGAACTAGCAGCCCTGCCTTACCGTAATCTAGTGCTTCGGGAACACCATCCACACTAGTAGCAACAATCGGGCAACCCACCTGTCGTGCTTCCATCAAAACCAGAGGGAAAGACTCACGGTGTGAGGCCAGGACAAAAACATCCGCTGCCATCATGTAAGCTTGAGGATTTTTTTGAAAACCCTCAAAGTGGATACGATCAGCAACTGACGATGCAGCAGCTTGAGTTTCAAACATTTGACGGTCGGGACCATGTCCGACTAAGTACAAATGTGCCTTAGGACAACTCTTAGCAACCTGCTCAAAAGCGCTAATTAACTCAGTAATTCCCTTACGTCGGTTCATGCCAGCTACCGTGACAATAGCCGGATGTTCCAAAGCTTTAGGAGTGCAGGTATCTAAAGCAGGTAATCGGGGACTGCCTAGAGTGCGATTCTTGATCACAGGCATTTTCCCCATGGGAATACCCCGCTTAGACATCGACGTTGCTACCGCATCACTCACAGAAATCACCCGTTCAGCTAATCCCATCACTACTGAGCTACGTTGGTAAACATTGTGAATATGGGATACTAGCTTATATTTTGCTGAACCCCGTAGGAACCGAGCTAGGACTACTCCCGTCATCATGTGTCCATGGACAATATCTGGCTGAAATTCTGCGATTATCCCTGGATAACGCCCAGCAGCCTTGAGCAAATGCAATGGTTTTCGGGTCTGATCGAGTTCAAAGTGAGTGACGCCATAAGCGCTTAGCAATGTTTCATATGCCCCGCCAGCAGAGGCAATAGCAACCTCATGACCCGCTTTGGCTTGCTCACAGGCAACGTCAATCGCTACATTGACAATACCATTACCAGTTTGTTTAATATGGTTTAAGATATGGAGTATACGCATCAAACCTCTCCCAAAAAGCAAAGCACCGCCATATTTGACCTATGAGTTAGTTAGGAATTGGTAGTTGAAACATCCGGCTGTTGCTCCGGCTGTTCCTTTCCATCTCCTACTTCTGTTCTTCTTTAGTCAGTGCCATTGATCAGAAAATTTTCATAATTCTTATCTTTAGCAGTGTTCACTTCAGCAATACTTTCCATTTCAGAAGAAAGCTTATTTTGATGCTGGTGATACTTATGTGCTGCCATAGTTAGACCCAAAAATCCCCAAATATAACATCCCCCAACACCAAGCATGGCGCTACCAATCGGTAGCCCGATTAAATTACTCAAACCAATAGCACGAGCAGTACTCATGAAGGAATCACGGCGAATCTCAGGATATTGGAACACACTATATACCAGCAGGAGCAATCCAGACATATACGGGAGAGTGCCAAACCAGCCTAGGGTAAAAAACATATCTAAAATGCCACTGTCAATCACAAGGCTTCGGAGTTCCCCTTGTTCGATAGTGAATGTATTTCCAATCCCATTACCTAGAACCATAGAAAGAGCTTTGCCAAGACTCTTTTCATAGATCTGTTGTCTAACTTCCGCGCTGTGATCATTTCCAAGGTCAGAAAATGTTGCCAAACGACTACCAATTACCTCCGAGAATGGCTCAATCGTGGTTAACGGCACGATACAAATTCCCATGACCAGGATAGAAATAATGATGCGCATCTGGATTTTGGGTTTGAGTGAACTGGTCAGGGAAGCTAGTCCAAAGAACCAGCTCGCCCACATCGTCCGTGACAAGGTTAGTAGAAAAGACAAGTAACCAGCTATGGAAGCAGGAATACGTAAAGGACTGTTATTATTAAATAACAACAGCAAACCCACCATCATGGTTGCAGCAAATGGTCCAGTGGAATTCATCGTGCTCCACAAACGAATACCAAACGGTTCGGGATTCCCCATAGAGAACATTCTGGCGTTGATCATCCAAAATCGATCCCACTCCGGTGCGATCACATATTGCACTAAGCCATAGATTCCCATCACCAATACACCCCAGAGGAATGTGCGCTGAATATTTTGGCGATAGCGAGGATAATCTCGCCAATTTATAAATAAGTAGAAACCTAAAAGAATTGGGGTGAACCAGTCGATCAGTCCTCGAATCGCGAAAATAGGAGTGCTTTTAATCAGACCAATGATAAAGCCATACAAAATACTGGTGAATCCCAAAATAAAAGGCAAACCCCCCTGTTTATAGGCTCTAGGAAGGTATTTTAAAAAGGTATCCACAGTAATCCATGTCACTATAGGCGCTACTAGCAATACTGGACTCGGATTAACCCAGTTACTGCGATAGTCAATTAAACGACGAACCAACGGCATCAGAAACCATAGCCACCACATAAAACCTAAGTAGAGGACAGGATACCGTCGATAGAGAAAAAGGCCCACGGCAAACCCTACCACAGGCAATAAAATACGCATGATGGTGCCAGCACCAGCAATAATGCCCAGTATTGTAATGACAACAAATAACAGGATGGCTGTCCAAGCAGGGGCTGGTTCTAGTTTGATAGGAATTCCTTTTGTCATTAGGTGTTAGGGATTAGATACACAGCAGTTCTCAATTGGGTGAGGTGAAAAGTCCTAGGTTGTAGGTTTTAGGTTTTAGGTTTTAGGTTTTAGGTTTTAGGCAATAAATTATCCAGTAACTTTTGGTAATAAAAAGAAAATTTCAACTTTTTTAAATGCATTTTTCAATGCTATATCTAATAGATTAGAGATTAGTTATTAATTAGTATAGATTAGTTAGTATAGCGTTTATTAGTAAGCCTGAAGTACATTTTAATTTTATTTATTGCTCCCGTCTTGATGCAAAGCGCGAGTGGGGGAAACCACGGCAGTTGCTCATGGTTAGAAGTTACCGTAAGACAGGCTCGCCTTAATCAATAAGTTTTACCCCTTTTCTGCATAGCCGACCAACCATAAAGGCTCAACGTAATCAGGTTTCGTCTCCGGGGGAACCCCCAAGACCGCACTGCCTCCCCAAGACCGCGCTGCATCGCTGCTCCCTGCTCCGAAGTCCCTGCTCCCTGCTCCCTAAAACTAAGAGATTATTCACCTAACACCCTTCAACCATTCCTTTTGCTAGCCTAAGCACTTTTTCCAGGTCAACCAACCCTGCCAACGTCCACGCAAAGAAGCAAGCCACTTTTGTCCTGCTAAAAGTCCTTCCTTGGGGAAAGACCGCAAACATTGTAGGAAACCCGGTTGAACTCGCGTTCCCACCAATGTTGACCAAACTATAAATATAATCCGTTGTAGAACAGGGAAGTAATCTAACAAAACTATAGTTTCATTATGTGCCGCATTAATCAGGGCAGTATCGCTAAAAACTACACCTCGCTGATCCTCATCAAAACGCTGTGCTGGATAGTGGTCTACTGCTACCCCTGGGTCATAAATCAGCTTCCAACCCGCTTTTCTTAGGGCTAGACCAAAGGCCAGATCATTATGGACTTGAGCTCCCGTCCCTCGCAGACGCTGATCAAAGCGCAAGCCGGATATAGCAGTTCGTCGATAGCTCATGTTAGCTCCCTTAAGGACATCCACCTCGCGAGGTAAACCTACCCCCAGGTGATGATTACCAATCACCCGTCCATACCATTGCACTCGACCCACTCGTTCTCTAGCACCATTTTCCAGGTAGTTACCGAGATGTACCCAATCCCGTCCACCGACACCCCCGATCCGGTGATCGGACAGAAAGTGAGTTTCAATATAAGCTAACCAATTGCCACGGGGAGCAGCATCATCATCGGTAATGGCAATAATATCTCCCTGTGCTGCATCAAGACCTGCGTTGAGAGCGGCCACTTGCCCCGGAATCCTTAATTTCACAGGACGCATGGGTAAGACCTCAGGGTTGAATGCTTCAAGAAACGCCCAAGTTTCAGCATCAGTATCCCGTACAATCACCAAGACCTGATCCGCTGGTCGAGTTTGCTTCTCCAGGGCCTTTAAACACCGTTCTAGGTCTTTTGGACGGCGATAGGTGGGGACTATAACAGTGATTCTCATTTCTTCTACTGTTGAGTTAGGTTGAACGCGATTGCGTGGCCTTTTGGCCAAGGTTTTTTGTCAGAATGCAGAATTTAGAATGCAGAATTTAGAATGCAGAATGTATTCTAAATTCTAAATTCTAAATTCTAAATTCTAAACAGATTACTATCCTGCTGTTTGAGACCGTAAATAACTCTGTAGAGTACTTAACCAACCTTTCACCATACCTTTCAACCGTAATTCCATAGAAATTGTCCATTCAAAGACAGCACGAAAACCCAATCTCGATAGGAACATGCGAAATCGCAAAGCTGGTGAATCTCCTAACTCTTTCAATAGAGCAATCAGCTCGGCGCGTTCTACCTCATTGAACAGTGGACGATAACAGTATGCTGTGTGTCTTAAGGCCAGTTTACGACGCTGCTGCTCAATCACCTTTGTATCCCAACCCCGTCGCTTAAAACCAGGCAATATACTGTCTTCAAAAACCCGAATACATCCTTGTAATTCAATATTTTTACGCTTAGGACGTAGATTTTTAGCATCAGTCCAAACGCGATAACGCGCTAATATCTCATTGGCATAAACGTTCCCATAACCCGCATCTGCCATTCTGACCCACATGTTATAGTCCTGTGTAAAATCGGGACTATCTTCATAAAACCTAACTGCTGGCAACGCTTCAGCCCGAAACATAGCGATATTTGCAGCTACTTTTACGCCAAAAACTGCGGCTCGTAGTGAGTCGTCTGCGCTCTGAAACTCGTGCTGTCTTGCAATACGTCGCACATCTCGATTGTTACTGCGTTCATCAATTTCCTGCACAGCACTGTGGGCATAACCCGCCTCTGGATGGTTCTCTAGCAGGGGTAGTAACGTTTCTACATAGTTGGGTAACAGGGCATCATCTGAATCCAAACGAACAATAAATTCAGTGTTTGGCTGTTTCAAAACCCAATTGTTGTTAGCCGCCATACCTAGGTTTTTAGGCTGCCGATAGTACCGTACTTGAGGAAACTGCTGGCATAGTTGTGCCATCACCTCAGGGGTTTCATCAGTGCTAGCGTCGTCTGACACCCAAACTTCCACATTGGGATAGGTTTGACCACAGGCGCTACCCACTGACTCCCATAAGTACTGGGCTTGATTATAGGTAGGGATGCAAATAGCAACTGGTTTCATGTCCTGCATCAGGAGTAGTTCCTTTATACGAAAGTTATGTTAAAATAAAATAACCGTAAAAACTGTTTAATTTTCGTTCGTCAAGAGTGCTATTTTTTTATTCAACAGCAACAAATAGCGATCCGGTTAGTTTCCCAAAAAGGCTCTATAGGGTTATTTTTTGACCAAAAAGTTTTTAACAAATTGTTTCAAGAGTCCTGATTGACCAGACAAATACTCTACTATCACCTTTTTATCTTGCCAGAGAATAAAATAATCCCTTAAAGACCACTTATCGACCTTGGTAAATTCCATAGGCTTAAAGACTGAACCATACCAAGTAAGCACCATGCCCTTTTTCAAAAACATGAAGGGACTTTGACCTTTAAATTTTCGATTTGACTCTAAATGAGTTGGGTGTCTACCGGTAACATCACCATAAGCATCGGTGATCAGTGCAATACCTTCTGTTTTTAACATGGAGCGTATATTAGCAATGGCGATCCATGGCTCAGTAAGGTGTTCGAGAACATCGAAAGAAATCACAACATCGTACTGATTATCCAAACAGGCTTCATAGCTAGGAATCAGGTTGATGCCATTGTCTAACAAGCCATAATGTTTAAATCGATTGGTGACAAAATCATAGGTTTTACTGCCTGGGAAGTCGCAGTACTCAACTTGACAACCATTCATCCCTAAGTACAGAGAGTCATTGCCTGTACCATCACCCAGTAATAAAATTTTTAAATCACCAGTTGTCTTCCCTTTCTGTGAGGCATACTTCTGAATTCTTTCTAGGGTTATTTCTATCAAGTGCTTTCGTCCAGGTCTAGCCCAAAAAACCATTGTTTCAAATATGAAGCCATACCCATTTTTATAAAGAGCCTCCATCTTGGCATCATAGTGGTGAGGGGTAACTCCAAAGTTTTTGGCATCTTGACAAACATTCCAGCCTAGTTGCAGCGCTTCCTGCCAGACTCGATGGTTTACCTCGTCTCTGGGCAGCTCAGTAAAGGTACTAATTTCATCAACAATAGGTTCGAGTTCAGTGGGAATTTTAGACATAACTAGTTATAGCGTTTGTATTTAAGTTGTGAACATACTCCCTAAGGCAAGAGGCAAGAGGCAAAAGGCAAAAGGCAAGATCAGAAACCGAGCCAGAGTTTTATTGGACAGTCAACAGTCAACAGTCAACAGTTAACAAAAACTGATTAATTACAATAGGAATTCGTGTAGGAATTGTGATAATTTTTATTCCCTGTTCCCTGTTCCCTATTCCCTGTTCCCTTTGGGAAACATTAAATTTACACTACCTGATCAGTTCTTCAAATAAATCCACATAGCTTTGTGCCATCTTTTCCCAACTGTATTGTGCGGCTATCATTGGTGCAGCTTGGCTCATCTGTTTCCTTTTTTCAGGATTACTAACCAGAAGGCTTAGCTCTTTTGCCAAAGCCTGGGTATCGTTGGGGTCAGACAAGACCACTCCGCAGGCTGGAGTAACCAATTCAGCTCCCCCGGCTGTGGTTGCGGTAATGACTGGCAAACCTGAAGCCATTGCTTCTAAGAGCACTAGTGTGCAGGCTTCATAGCGGGATGGAAAGACAAATAAATCTACAGCTCGCATGATCTCAGGAAGGTCACGTCGGTACCCGAGAAAATGTACCCGTTCACTGACATTGAGACTTGCAGCTAGCTGAGGATAGGGACTACCTTCTGTGATGCCAGCAACAGCTAGGTGTAATTCAGGGACTTGGACTAAGCCGTGCAAAATTGTATCCAAGTTCTTCCGAGGTGTTCGGATATCCCCAGCAAAAAATGCTAAAGGCACTCCCTCAGGAAGACCCAATTGTTTGCGGTCAGCCACACCGGGATAAAATTCTTGTAAGTCAACACCATTGACAATCACCTGAATGGATTCAGGGGGTACACCAATGTCTACTAATTCTTTCTTGACCTTTCCGGAAACTGCGACTACTACTTTTGCCTGACGGAAGGATTTTTTTTCCCAATGGGCATTCAAGGTTGTAACTAGCCACTGGTAAAGACCATACAAATCCCGACGTAGCCGAGAAGTATGGGCAGGCGATCGCAACCAAGAACTGTGGACAAAATGTACAGCATTTACATCTGATCCAGCTCTGGTAATGGAACCGTTAACTTTTACTAAGTCCAGCTCACTACGGTGTTGATTTAACCAATTGCCACTCCGCCAGGAAAAGACCAGATGACGAATTAGTGCTGTTGGCCACCTTTTAACTGGAATGAAAATCCAGTTTACCTGATTACTCTGCTGGAGTTCTGGGGCGACATTACTGGCTAATAAGGTGACGTGATGACCGCGACGAATGGCTTCTTTGGCAACTTCATAGTTGACTCGACCTTGGCCATCATTTTTCATGACTTTGTGGGTAACGATACAGAGTTTCATAAGTAGCTATCCTGTTAAAATTATCGAAAACTCTGACTAGTGCATCCTTCGCAGAAGTCTTTAACTACCTGATCTAGTAATCCTAATTTAAACCTTAGAAAAATCAGAAGGACTATAGCTAGATTCTTCCCTATTATCCGCATCTTCCCCAAGATGTTTGTCCAGCATATCGAGAACTTTGGCATCTACTTTGTCATCGAACTTGCGGGCAAAATGCTTACCAGAGGTAATCATTGACTCAAAATCTTGGACACCCATGATGGCTGGATAGGGAGGAGTCCAAGAGATATAACGTTTGTTATCATTGAATAGTTTTAGCATCGACTGGTTGAGCAGGATGCTCTGGATGAAAGACTCATCTGGTATGAGTGTGTTTCGATAGTGTTCTACAAATGCTGGGTTACGCTGAACAAATTGATGGATATATTGAATACAGCGATAGGAAAGTGTGTGCCACTGAGAACCCGCGTAGCACTGAAACTCTGGAGTGAAAGGTGTTGAAACGCAACGGATTGCTATTCTGGCACCAAACTTACCAGCCCTGATCCGGACTAGGGGCTGCCAATTGACAACACGATATAGCTTATACACTATAGTCTTTAGACTAGCTGGCAGCTTATAGTAGCGAAAAAAATAGCGCTCTATGCCCAAATCTTTGCCCCAGTGCCAAGCCGTTTCTGGTGGTTCTTGTACCGGAAAATATTCCATAAATCCGTCATATTCGGTGTTCTGCAAGAACTGCTCGATTTGGCTGATTGGCTGAATGGGATAGTCTTGACCAGAGAGGAATATCAACCAGTCAAATGTCACAGAATTATCTATTAACCAGTTGATGCAGCGAAGTTCCATTTCCACCATGGAAAAATCTCCCCATCCAACTGGAACATAGTCTTCCAGGATGTGAACATTGTTGATCTGCTCAAAAGACGTTGGGCTAAGGCTCGACTTAGATTGATCATGGTGAATTAAGACCTGGGACTCAGGGTTACCAGTCTTAAGTTTCTTGACTAGTCTGAGAACTTGGTCTGGATTGCTATGAGAAGCAATTAGGTAAAGGATTTTAGTCATGATTGACTCTTAGGTTTAAAGATTAGCGAATTTTATTCGCGTTTTATCTATCAGGCATTACCCAGTAACTATACCTGTGGTATGTGTTATTAACGCCCTCTACTAAGTAAGTTATATCTATTACTTAATTCCTATTGATAAAGGATAGTAATCTAACATTTCTTCTACAGCTACTTCAAGTTCTGATCGTTCTTTTATAAACCGGCAGAATGGAATTTGTGAAGTCCATGCTTCGTAAAATGCTTCATTCTTGTAATAAGAGTTAGGAAGAAAGATATGAGGAATCTCTAAAAGAGTACTAAGGATATGACCATGCAAACGATTAGTGATAATTAAACGATGCCTTTTGAATTGATAGATGCCGCTGTGCATCAGGCCCCAAGATGCTAGATTAATTGGGGAGTTATGGGTTGTTTGAAATTTCGCAGTATTAGTATGAAAATACTTCCAGTTTTGTCGGGATAACCATTCTTTAGGAGTTGCTAATCCTCGCTCATAAACTTCCCGAATTATTCTGACCAATCCTGGGATACGCCAATACCAACCTTTAGAGAGTTGCTTAGTAGTTCTTAGGGTCCATCTATCTGAAACCCAGTCTTCTAAGACAAGATTTTTTATCTTAGAAGAAAGACTCAGGTTACTAGTGGCCTTAAGTTCTTGATCCTTTCGGCAAAGATAAAGACTAGAATCCTCTTGAGCAGGCTGGATGGAGTCAGTAGACAGACCAGCCATTTGAAATGCCATATCAGGGGATTTAATCACCTGACAATTCCAGAAATTTTTAAGAGCAATTTCATAGCTGACTTGATCTCGGGTAAATAGGGTTAGGTTAGGATGGGAGTTAAAAACTTTTGCTGCTTTTTTGAGGTTTTCGGGATTTCTAAAATAAATAGTCTGAGGAAAAATAATAATTGGTCGATCTCGATAGTTTTCTATGATCGATTCTCGAAAATTTTGAAAACCTTCATATAGATCACCTAATGCTCCTCCTCCATTAAAGATTATGGGGCATTGATCAATTTTTTTTAGGCTGGCATCAGAGAAACCGTTAATACCAGTGGCATACTTGATTTTCGTTTTTAAGGTATCTGTCAAAAAGAGTACAGAGCCTAACCAAATCAGGTGGTCGCCAATATTGTAATGATCAGGATTGTCTAGCAGTATACATTCTTCAAATTTATCTAACTGTCCTAGGGATTTATGAAGAACTTCTTTTACGTTTTCTGGTGTTGAAATAGTCATGGTAATTCCTGAAATACTTAATGTAATTTTGAATGTACTTTTGTCTGTTGGATAATTTCCCGTCTGGAAGATATCTCGAAAGGATTTACTAATTGTTGAGGTATAACGCTGAGCATGAGAGCTGCTACAGTTCGCAGACTGAAATTTTGACTCAAGGCACGAAAAAGATAGGGGCGTGCTTCTGCTACCCGTCCATACCGTATCAGTCCAATACCCAGAGTTGTGTTCGCTTGTGCTAATTTCTGGGTAAAGTAACTCCGATGCTTTTGTAATTGAGGATCTGCTAAAAAGTGTTCGTAGCAAAAAATACCGGATTTGCCTTTGCGGATCTGAGCCTTGGCGTTTCCACTCCCACTGATATGGGTTTCAGATAACTCATGGACGCGGTATCGAGTCAGTCTTTCTGGATAGTAGTACGCGCCATCACCACTGCGGCAAGCTAGATAGGTTAGGTAATAATCCCAATAGACCCCCACTGACAACAGTTCATCCCAATTAACCTTGTCCCTGCGAATCAAAGCAGAGGATGCAGGAGATACTGATCGGTCTACTAGTCCGATAGTACAGTCAAAAGGAGTGGGAAATCGATAGCATAACGCAAAAACAAGCGACTATCTGCTCCTTTACTCCCTCAAATCTTCTCCTCATTCAATCAACGGAAGAGTGACCACAAATTTGGCTCCTGCTTCTTGGGGCTGTGCCTGTATGGTGCCCTGATGCTGTTCGACGAT
>NZ_JAAHIG010000297.1:0-10916 GCF_010692305.1 Moorena sp. SIO4G3
TGAATCAAGAAGCGCGAATTGAAGCAATTACTCCAAGAACATTTAGACGCTCCTTGGAGCCAGACTCTCGCTTAATGCCCTGTTCTTGTTGGCTGTCCTCAAGGTAAAAACGGTCAATCTCTGTCAGCTGTCGTTAGGGTTTGGAGGCAAGGCACTGCCGTCCGCGAGCTTACTTGCGTCAGAGCGCGATTTTTTCGAGGCTTTGAGGTGGATTACGCCCAAATTGCCAAAATGGTTGTAAGCTGGATGGGGATTCGAGATGGATGGGTTCTGAGCCTCGACCGAACAACGTGGGAATTCGGGTCTCATTGCTACAACATTCTGACAAACGGCATTGTGCATCAGGGAGTGGCAAATCCTGTATTGTGGTGGCTGCTCGATAAGAAGGGAAACTCCAATAGTGATCAGCGAATGCGCTTACCCTTGGAATTTTACCAGCTCTTTCCAAAAGCCCAGATGCGAGAGAAAATTGGTCAGGCATAGATTCGTTATCTGTTGCGCGGGGCCCACTCTATCGTTTCGTATCCTTTTCCGAGCCACTGATAAGATTGAACGCTCAGGAAGGTCCCTGGCAGCCAAAGTGGTTTTTGCCCATAAGCATGCCAGGTGAATCCCAACTACTTAAGGGGGTTTGTCGTGTTTGGGGCTACCCAGTTTCAGTTGAAGCCAAGGGGCTTGATCATGGCCAGTTACTAGTTGTGATTGCACCCCCGGCAACAAGGGCATCTGGTCACTGACGTTTGCCTTGCGTTGGGGCATTGAAACGCTATGCAGGCATTTTTAAAACCCGAGGCAAATGCCATTGAGTCCACTCACTTTACATTAGCTGAGCGTTTACGCAAACTTTTTGCCGCTGCTGACACTAGCACGCTCGTTGGTCAATGGGAACGGGTTTGTGGTTACACCAGTATCAACCCATTACTATTAAAAAACACGGTCGTCGGCAAGCGAGCTTATTTCGCGAACGGATTTGACTACTTGCGGCATTTGGTTTTAAATCCTTCTATCCACAATCAGGCTGACTTTTCGCACTCTCTAAAACTTTTGTCCTGTAATTAGTTTATTGAGTTGTCTTTGGATGATTTATTATTTGGAATTCCCCAAAGTGCCATATAACTTCTTCGCAAGTGCAACCGCTTTTTGTCGCGATTGCATTATTTGTGCTGCCCAGTAAAAAGCTGTGTAGGACACAAATTAACCTAAGGTTACGCTACGAGACCGCTCTTGACTAGTTCAGGGGTATTTTGTGGTAAATGCTTTAGAAAAACCGGGGGATGAGGGCGTGAACCCAAATCCCCAAACATACATATCTATTTGTTGCTCCCATGGTATCCCATATTTCAAAAGATTGCACTCCCCTAGAAGAGTCCCAAGGTAGTAGCAGTGGATTAAAGTCTCCTTTTCCCCATGTAAAGGATCACCATTACCAGGAGATGAAGGCGTCCGGAATAGCGGATGACATTATTGGGCTAAACATAGAATCTTGCGGAGAGAGCAAGGCATACAGCAATTTACTATATTCAGATAAATTCTCCCGGCGCAACGGAGGGAGACTCAGAGACAGAGATCTTAAAAAATACCAACATCTGAAAGATGGTGGCTGGTGGTGTGGTGCAGGGGAAGACCTGCTGAACTTAGGTGAGCAAAGCTTGTGGGGTTGTTTCAAACCAGATAAGCCCCGACGGGACTGGACAAAACCTGACAAGAACAAGCGGATCAAGTACGAGACTCCACCCAAGGAACCCACTTCAGTATTTGCCTTAAATGTCCCTCCCAGGATCGCAGCACAGATATTAGGTTCATACGGTTTTGACCCTGAGGCTAATCAAACCTTCTGGAGGTTTGTAATAGATAATACTGTTGTTCCCATTGTCATCACCGAGGGAGCTAAAAAGGCGGCGGCACTATTAAGTAATGGATATCTGGTGATTGCACTACCTGGGGTTTACAACGGCTACCGGTCGATCAAGGATGCAAACGGGAAGGTGATAAAGCGGGACTTAACTCCCGAGTTAAAAGCGATCGCAGGTAAGGACAGGGAAATTTATCTGGCTTTTGACAAAGATACCAAACTTAGCACCAAGACAGGGGTAGACGCAGCCACATGGCAGACGGGAAGGCTTCTAAAAGCTGAAGGGTGTAAGGTCAAAATCCTATCCTGGGATAATGCCAAAGGTAAAGGCTGTGATGATCTGATATTTAAGCACGGCAAAGAAGCTTTTGATGAGGCATTTGCTAAGGCAGTGCCGCTAGATGTGTGGAAGGCTAGACAGCTGTCGGTTTTGAGTTACCCTGCCAATATCCAAATGAACCGTGAGTATATTGGGGAGTTGGAGATTCCTGATTGGGTAAGACTGCTTGCCATCAAGTCTCCCAAAGGCACAGGAAAATCAACCAGTATTGCCCCAATAGGGCAAAGAGCGATCGCACAAGGAAAGAGGCTCTTGCTCCTAACCCATCGTATTCAACTTACCACCGCCCTGTGTAAGATCTTCGGAGTGTCGTACGTATCAGACTTAGCTAGTACTAAGTTAAGTAAAGTTCCAGGAATGGGATTATGCATTGACTCCCTTCATCCAAATTCTCAAGCCCACTTTGATCCAAGCGAATGGGAAGGCTGCACAGTAGTAATCGACGAGGTAGAGCAGGTGTTACAACATTTGTTGAACTCTAAAACCTGCCAGAAAAAACGGATTTCTATTTTAAAAACACTCTTCAGTCTGCTTAAGGTAGCAGAAAGGGTGATCATAGCGGACGCAGACTTGAGCGATATCAGTCTCAAGTACATCAAAAACATCATGGGGGTTAACCCATTTGTGATCCGAAATGACTACCAGCTTGAGGGAGCTAACTATTACCGGCACCCCAACAAAGAGTCTGTGATAACAAAGGTTGATCACCTTTTAGCCGCAGGGGAAAAAGTACTTCTTTTGCTGGCTGCTCAAAAAGCTAAGTCCCCCTTTGGAACTCAAAACTTAGAAGACTGGTTCAGGGAAAAATTCCCAGAGTTGAAAATACTCAGGATTGACGCAGAGTCATTAGCAGATAAAACCCACCCGGCCTATGGCGCGATCACGAAAATAAATGAGATCTTGCTTGACTATGATTTAGTCATAGCCTCTCCTTCGATTGAAACAGGGATAAGCATTGACATTCGT
The DNA here is from genome assembly GCF_010692305.1 of Moorena sp. SIO4G3. NCBI lineage: Bacteria > Bacillati > Cyanobacteriota > Cyanophyceae > Coleofasciculales > Coleofasciculaceae > Moorena > Moorena sp. SIO4G3. The sequence continues at coordinate 3,159 of NZ_JAAHIG010000297.1, forward strand.
GGCCATTTCAAGGCTGTGTGTGCGATCGCAAACGGGGTACAGTCGGAGGCGAGTGTCAGACAAGCACTGGCTCGGGTCAGAGAACCGATTGACCGACATGTGTTTGTAAGTTCCTTCGGATTTGGAACTATAGGCAACGGAGAGGTTTCACCTAAGGCATTGGTTGCGTCACAGAACAAACAGCTGAAATACAATCTCAAATACCTAGCGCAGTTTGCCAGTTTCGACTACCTATGGCATTTAGAGGAAGATAATGAGATTGAAAACTTTCAGCCTGACACTCTTCAATGCTGGGCAGAAATAGTCTGCCGTCACAATGCTGGGATGATTGATTACGCTGAGCAGGTTTTTACCAACCTCAAGGAAGAAGGACATAAGATTATCGATTTTGACCCAGAAGACACAAATGGGTCAACCAAACGCCAGGTTAATCAAGAGCTAACCCAGAAAAAAAACGAAAATTACTTGAAAGAACGAATTGCGATCGCAGAGGTTGATCCGTTTCAAAAAGAGTCCTCGTACCAGGACAGCAAGAAAAAGCGCGTTAAAACCAAATCGGAAAGGTATCGGGAACGGAATTGGGAAGTAGGGAGAAAATGGGGCAGAGAAAATGTCACTCCCGAGGTGATCGAGATGGATGACAAGAAAATGTATGGGAAACTGCGAGTACTCTACTACTTAACTGAAGGCCAGAAATACTTTGAGCAACAGCTTACTGGTATAGCCGAAATTTTCTTGGAAGAAGGTGCGATCTTCGCTCCTGATTTTGTGCGTAAGCTAAAAGCACATAAGATTGAAGTATTAAAGGCTCTGGGATTGGATAGACTTTTAGAGGATCTAGATTCTGGGCGGCAATTGAGAAATTCAGATGAAGACCTGATCAAAATCAAGAAAAAGCTCTGCCATCCGCAAACCAGAAGAGATCTAAAGAGTATTGGGTTTGGAACATTTTCCGAAAAGAAGACTCCGATTCAAGTTATTCAACAATTACTCTATAACCATCTGGGAATAAGAACCACATGTCTTGACAAAGACGGGAAAATGAATGCTCAAGGTAAACGCGATTATACGTATGGTCTCGAAGGCTGGCGGCAGGAAATGAAACCATTTTTTGATTACTGGCTGAAAGTTGATCAAGAAAAACGACTGAAGCAACTAGAGAAAAAACAGGTAGCACCAAGACCTCCAACAGCTCAACCATTAACCCAGGAGTCAAACACAATAGAGCATATATTCAGGCAGAAGGTCAAGACTATTCTGTCTAAACTGGAAAACCACGATCCCCAAGACCTGCGGAATTACATCAGGGCCATGATGGGACATCCAAACTGGGGTCAATTCGCCACTGATGTTCTAGCAGGTGCATCAACCAGAATCAGAAAGTTGATTAACCAGTTGACTGAAGAGCTGCTCGCTTGTGGAGTCTTGGTCTGAAAGATCCGCCAAACGCGATCACACTAAAAAAACCGAAAAATTAACATAGTCCTTGAAACCACCCGGTCAAGGGCCAAAAGTCGTGTCACAAAAATGCGATCGCCTTTGGCGCGGCTTGCCGATCGCGGACCACTTTCTTAACAAAAATCAATAAAAAATTTCTTCTAAGACATCAAATAGAACCAAGATAATCTCTGAAACCTTTTTAGGGCAAGCGTTACAGGGTATTATTTCTTCTAAGACGTCCACACTCGGTATATATATAGAGAGATATCCCTCATGGACGAGATCAAAAAGCAAAATCGATTATCCCAAATTTTGGTGGTGGTGCTGAGGTGGCTGTTGGTTTTGGGGTTGCGACTGGGTGGTGGTGTGAGGTGGTGACAGCAAAGACGCAAGAAAAGCCACCAGCAGGCAGCCAGTGGCTCAGAAACCTTTATAGATTTCTTAGATGTCTTTGGGTTGATTGTGGCATTTTCGAGGCTTCTGGGCAAAAATCGAAGCAGTAATTCAATCTTGAGGGATTGGGCTCGTTCAAAAACAAGGGCACATTTCTGATATCGGGCATTGTCGAGTACTAAGGTAATCGGGACCGTTAAGTTTAGAGCAGCTAATTGTCAGAGCAGTTCACTTTCGCTATGAGCATTGATGTATGCCTCATTGGTCACGGTAATTAATTCATGGGTGATGGCGCCATCGGGCACCGAGCACGTTGAACCGTTGCCGAAAGACCGCTGATTTGACAAACTTTCGCTATTTGCACCAGACCCATTCCAGATAGGCTCCCAAAACAAAGTGGGCTATATTCACTTTGAAAATAGCTCGTTTCCCTGCTTTAGCTTCCTCTAAACAAGGCTCAAGTTCTTTTTTTTAAATGCCTATTGTCCCTGGGGGTCAGCTTTGGCTGGCACAACTCCAACTCGGCAACAACTCATACCCATAGACAACATATACTTACGCACTTGCTCGCGACTGCGTTCAATCCCAGTCAATTCCTTAATTTGAGCGGTTGCTTGGGCCAGGGTAAGGGGCGAATGTTCCCAAAAGTGCGCTTCGAGGGTCTTCTGATGCTGCTTCAATTCACTTTGGGGGCGGTAGAACTTCAAGTGTTTGAGTTACTCAATCCCACCCGCTTGATATTCACGCAAATACTTCACCAAAGTCGGTTCACTGATCCGAAGCAATTGAGCGATTTGCCAATGGCCCAGGCCCTGACTTTTGAGATATACCGCTTCCATTTTCCGTTGCACTCGTGGATGGGGGTGATGAAAGCGTTCATAGTGTAGGGCTTCAATATCGCTGGGGATAAAGGTTAAGTTAATCAAGTGCTTCACAATGGATTCAACGGTTGTGTTTAGTATAACCTTTGAAAAAAGCTAAGTCTATGGCCTGATCAAGTATAGCAACTCCAAAGGTCGCTTGTAAGGAGCTAGGCATTACCCAAACGACACTAGATTATTGGCATCAACAGGGGATGATCGATGTAATCATAACTTCCAATAAGGCGTAATGCTAGGGAAGCTACTATAAAGTGCCATGCTTGACTCCAAAGTAGTGCCATGCTTGACTCTAAAGTTCTGCATGGGTTTTTGGAGTCAGAACTTTCCCTTGTTTGATCTAATTTTTGGGCGTTGCACAATAACGGGATGATAGGCCTATTTTGCGAAGTTTAAACTGTAGACTATAAGCCACTTTCAGTTATGTGCAAAAAATGGTATCATCCCAAAAATGTGCAACGTCAATTTTTCAAAATTAGTTCTTTTCCACTATTTGATCATTTTCCACTATTTGATCATTTTCCACTATTTGATCATTTTCCACTATTACCTGAGACGGAACATTCCAGTCTTTCTGGTTGTTGCAATAATCCACCTTATAACTTGGGTTATAGTAGTAGTTCATTTGGAAATCATTTAAGGAACCACTTGGTAAAGTTCGGATGATCCGAGTCGTAAACGATTGCCTTACACTCTTTGCTTCTGCTTCTAGCTTTCCGATAGTGATTGTTTTGGTCTGACTCCAATGACCTTGGTCATATATTTCTGTTCCAATATTCTGCACATCTTTCTCTTCCCCAACAGATAGGTAAACTTTTACATCTTCAATAGAAATTGGCAGTTGGTTTACGACGTAAAAGTAGCTTGTGTAAGTAGTACCATTCTCTGGATTATCTTTGATGAAGTGCTTGTTCGATTTTAGCACTTTAATATGCACCACAGGATCTCCCACGAGAATGTGATATCTAGTACGCTCATTTTTAAAGAGAAGGTTTTCTCCTACTACAGGTGTGGTTGTTGTCATGTGTATTACAATGCTCCATTCAAAAAGTTGGCTTTCTAAGTAGTCAAACACAACTTAACATAATGCTTATTGCTTTTGTTCAACTACTTCTTTTGAGTTTTCTATTGTAGTTTTGCATAAAAGGGATACATAGATCATCTTTTTTCAAAAAAACTTCTAAGCAGGTGTACAAAATTAATTACACATTTTCCAAAACTCAAAGTCTTACAATGTAAGGGTTACAGAGATTGCTAGTAGGAAATTAATTCTGTGTAGGTGCTTAAATTGTAATTTTTATTAACAATTAGTTCGCAATTTCAAGAATTTTCCCCTGGCTGCCTGACACATCTGTGTGAAACCAAGACGTATCAGGCTCGACACTGTAACGACTGAATCCGTGAGAACCAGATGCGATTGGCTTAAGGGCTTGTTAAAAAACAACTTCGTGGTTTTAGAATTAGACAAGGAAGTCTAATATCAGAACCAGAGTACTCATATGGGGAGGCAAAACATTAATCAGTGCAAGTGTTGGGAGTGTCAGCAGGGAAACAAAACCATCCAAAAGCAACATCAGCAACTCAATCTGTTGATGAGCCGCCTGGATGAACAGCAACGGCGATGGCTAGCGGCTTTAGAAGCGAAAAAGTTAGGGCATGGGGGGACTCAGAGGATGAGTGAGGTCACAGGGTTAGATATCAACACGATTCGACGAGGGCGACTAGAACTTGATCAGGGGTTAGTCAATCGTCCAACAGAGCGAATTCGATTGGCAGGGGGTGGACGCAAACGGGTAGAAAAAAACTTGAAGGAGTCTCGGCAAGCTTGCAAGCAGTAGTAGAAGCAGATGTAGCAGGAGACCCAAGTGGTGCTTGCAAATGGATTCATCAGAGTTTGCGGAGCATCTTTCGCCAGGGAGCGCCAGTATCGGTTTTCTGGTGAGTCATACCAGTATTAGACGACTGTTGAAACAGTTGGGCTATTCCCTCAAAGCAAACCGCAAGTCGGTTGCGACCACCCAGCATCCTCAGCGTGACCAGCAATTCCGTTACCTGGAGCGAGTCAAAGAACACTTTATCAAAGCCGGACATCCGGTGCAAGCGTGTCGATACCAAGAACAAAGAGCTAATTGGGAATTTCAAAAACCCTGGGCAAGAGTGGACTCAGCAAGCCGAAGCAGTCAACGACCATGACGAACCCAAAGATGCCTTGGCTAAAGCCGTCCCTTATGGCATCTACGACTTGGTTCACAATCAAGGTTATGTTTATGTGGGTACTTCTGGAGATACGGCAGCTTTTGCTGTCGATGCCATCGTGCGCTGGTTTAAACGATTTGACCGACCTCGCGCAAGCTGATGAAAGCAAAATCAAGATTGCTGTGTGATTCAGGTGGGAGTAACGGTTATCGGGTTCGCAACTGGAAACTCCAATTACAGGAAAAATTGGCGGACCCACACGAAATCACAGTTATGGTCTGTCACTATCCCTCAAGAGCCTGTCTTATGGAACCCAATTGAGCATCGCCTCTTATGCTTGATCTCACTCAATTGGGCAGGAAAACCACTGCGTTCGAAGGCTCAGATGACTGCTCTGAAAAGTGGAACGACTACACAAACAGCGACTGTTGTGAAAGCAGCTCAAATCAAGGGAGTCTACCCCACTCGAATCAAAGTTTCAGATCAACAAATAGCAGCACTCAACTTGACCCATCGTCCCATTTCCAGTGGAATTACATGATTCATCCTCGGTCTCAATCTGCTCAAAAACCATGAACTTACAGGACTTACGCACAGACTCCATGGGTAGGGTGGGCAAAACCTTGCCCACCCTACAAGTAGCGTTAAATTGAGGGATTTGCGTAAGTCCTAACTTATTTAATGACAAACCCTAGGGCGTGTCATTAAATAAGTGTCAATCCAGTTTAAAATAGATAAATTATTGGCGAGTTGAGTAATCTCAGGAGTGCATTAATGACGCGCCGCTATGCCTTGCGGAATGACCAGTGGGAACGCATCTCTCGACTTACTACCAGGACGAAAAGAAACGGTCGGAGTCACGGCTTTAGATAATCGATTGTTTGTCGAAGCCGTGCTGTATCGCTACCGAGCTGGCATTCCCTGGCGGGACTTACCTGAAAGATTTGGTGATAAACGAGGTAGTTCATACCCGATGAACGCCGATGGGCAAAGCGTGGAGTGTGGCAAAGGGTGTTTGAAGTATTAGCCAATGATGCCGACAACGAATACGCGATGATAGACTCAACTATTGTGCGTGCCCACCAGCATAGTGCTTTGAAGTTACCGTAAGATAGTTGAGCCTTTATAGTTAGTAGGTTATGGGTAAAAGGTTCAAGTCTTTTGTAATAAGGCTCAACTATCTAAGGTTTCGTCTCTTGGGGCAAAGGGGGGATGCCGCTAGGGAAGCCATTGGTCGCAGTAAAGGTGGACTGAGTACCAAGATTTATACCTTGGTGGATGCCCATGGGCTACCTATCGGCTTTCACCTAACTCAAGGACTTGTCTGTGACCTTGATGGAGCCGATGTTTTACTTAACGAGCTTGCTGCTGATACACTCGAAGCTGACAAGGGTATCGATGCTGATGAGCGCGTGCCATACGCGACTTAAACAACAAGGTAAAACGGCAGTTATTCAGCCCTTGTGCAACCGTACTGTTAAGCGTGACTATGATCGATACTTATACCAAGCACGACATCTAATTGAAAACTTCTTTGCCCACTCAAGCAATATCGAGGGATTGCCACACGCGATTGATTTACGGGCAATAAACTTTCTATCCGCAATTTATCTGGCTGCTACCTTTATCTGGCTTAATTGATGACACGCCCTATGAATCAAGAAGCGCGAATTGAAGCAATTACTCCAAGAACATTTAGACGCTCCTTGGAGCCAGACTCTCGCTTCTAGCCCTGTTCTTGTTGGCTGTCCTCAAGGTAAAAACGGTCAATCTCTGTCAGGTGTCGTTAGGGTTTGGAGGCAAGGCACTGCCGGAATCAAGTTACAAGCGTCAGAGCGCGATTTTTTCGAGGCTTTGAGGTGGATTACGCTCAAATTGCCAAAATGGTGGTAAGTTGGATGGAGATTCCTGATGGATGGGTTCTGAGCCTCGACCGAACAACATGGGAATTCGGGTCTCATTGCTACAACATTCTGACCTTAGGGATTGTGCATCAGGGAGTGGCAAATCCAGTATTGTGGTGGCTGCTCGATAAGAAGGGAAACTCCAATAGTGATCAGCGAATGCGCTTACCCTTGGAATTTTACCAGTTCTTTCCAAAAGCCCAGATTAATTGTTTGTGTGCAGACCGAGAGTTTATTGGTCAGGCATGGATTCGTTATCTGTTGCTTGAGCCGACTCTATCGTTTCGTATCCGAATCCGAGCCACTGATAAGATTGAACGCTCAGGAACGTCCCTGGCAGCCAAAGTGGTTTTTGCCCATAAGCATGCCAGGTGAATCCCAACAACTCAAGGGAGTTTGTCGTGTTTGGGGTTACCCAGTTTCAGTTGAAGCCAAGCGGCTTGATCATGGCCAGTTACTAGTTGTGATTGCACCCCCGGCAACCCAGCATCTGGTCACTGACGTTTGCCTTGCGTTGGGGCATTGAAACGCTATGCAGGCATTTTTAAAACCCGAGGCTTTTGCCTTGAGTCCACTCACTTTACTGAAGCTGAGCGTTTACGCAAACTTTTAGCCCTGCTGACACTAGCACGCTCGTTGGTCAATGCGAACGGGTTTGTGGTTACACCAGTATCAACCCATTACTATTAAAAAACACGGTCGTCGAGCCAAGAGCTTATTTCGCTTAGGATTTGACTACTTGCGGCATTTGGTTTTAAATCCTTCTATCCACAATCAGGCTGACTTTTCGCACTCTCTAAAACTTTTGTCCTGTACTTAGGCGTAGCATAGGTGTGGGATGAATTTTACACAGAGTCCTTGGGATCGGGAAAGCGAGCTATTAAACTTCTAAGTACCTCAGATTGGTTCATTCCTCTCTTCTCTGCCTCTTGTGCTAATTTTTTCTT
>NZ_JAAHIG010000298.1:0-10897 GCF_010692305.1 Moorena sp. SIO4G3
ACCTTAGCTCAGGGCATTAAAGCGTTTGGCTTACGTCGATGTCGCTATATCGGTTTGACTAAAACCCACTTGCAGCACATCATCACAGCTTCTGCCATGAATATTGTGCGTTTGGTTAATTGGTGGCACGGAGTTCCATTTGCAGCTACCCGATGTTCTCGTTTTGCTGCTCTTGCGCCGACCGGTTGACCTATGTGTAAACAAATATTAATTTGGCCAGCGGTATCAGAATTGGGGGGTTAGGGGGGCGGGGGACTTTTAGAAGCAAATTGACTCTTGTTCCCCCCAAAGTTGGGGGGCTAGGGGGGCAAAATTCAGTATAAAAAAACTTGGGAGATATCCTCTAAAGAATACTGTACCTCATAACTGCAATAAACGCTATAGGGTTTTTATTTGAGTTGTGAACATAGTATTTATGCTAAAAGGCAGCTTCGGAGCTGGGAGCAGGTAGCAGTAGTAAAAAGCTTGGAGGATTTTTTGATGTTATTAAAAATTAGCAAGATTGTTCATGACCTATTTAAAAAAGCTAGATAGCGGTTTATAGCCTAATCAGGTACACAGGATTTTTTCCCTGTTCCCTCTTTTCCCCTCCTGGAAGCAGGGCTGTTTAATTCTTGCCAAAAATAGATCGGGAGATGGGGAGATGGGGAGATGGGGAGATGGGGAGATGGGGAGATGGGGAGATGGGGAGATCGGGAGATCGGGAGATGGGGAGATGGGGAGATGGGGAGATCGGGAGATGGGGAGATGGGGAGATGGGGAGATCGGGAGATGGGGAGATCGGGAGATGGGGAGATCGGGAGAATTTTCGACGAATATTTGGGATTTTGGCAAAATTTATCGAACCATCCTTGAAGGCAGTTAACCAATTGTTAGTCATTGTCTTGATGCAGCGCATCCCTTGTCGAAAATTCTCCTGATCTTGCCATTTCCCCACACTTCCCTATCTTTCCCTACTCCCTAAAACACCCTGATCAGGTACCTCACCCAATTGAGAACTGCTATAAACCAAGTGATTAACTGGAGGTGATCTGACTGTTACCTGAGTAGGCTTTGCGGGAACTCTAGAGATGTAATCCCTAAAATAGGCTTTAGGAAACTATGCTGTATCGAAGGTCTCAATCCCTGCTTCGGTGTTGCATTTGGATGTAAAACGTTGGGTTTAACCGAGATCTTGCACCATTGTGATTAATCCTACGGTGGGCAGTGCCTACCAATGCCCTTTGCAAGCTTGTAAATCTGTCTGATGCACTGCCCACCCTACTGAACTACTACATGAACTTAACTTTGCAAGCTTGTGAATCTTTCGGGTGCATCTCATTTTTGCTGTTTGACCCGGTGGTGCGTTACGGGGCGGGCTGTGTCTTGATGCAGTCGCTCATGGGGGAAACCCCCAAGACCGCGCTGCATCGCTGCCAACCCTGGCTACGAGCCGGAAAATGAGAACCCCCCCTAACGCCAGGGCTGTTTCTTGCGTCCGACTAAAACGTGATTTGTGGGGAGGTGGGGAGATAGGGAGATAGGGAGATAGCGGTGCGATCCGTGATGGCGAGCAATCCCTCGCCATCACGGAAAGCGCACCTCAAGATTAAACAAAATCAAACAAAATTAAATCAATATAGCTATCACATATAGCTATCACAATTACTATATCTAAACACTTCAAGGGGGCGATGATGTTAAAATTCCCAAACGCTCAAATTAAAATTATAGAAGAACTAGAAGCTGGTGTTAGTACAGTTGTTTATCGCGGCTATCACCAGCAACAGCAAAGACCAGTTATTGTTAAAGTTATTAAATCGGACTATCCCTCCCTTGAAGAGATTAGCAGCTTACGACAAGAATATACAATCTCCCAAGCTATTGATTGTGAAGGCATTGTCAAATGCTACGGTCTGGAAAACTATAATAATGGGTTGGCGTTGATATTAGAAGATTTTGGGGGTCAATCCCTCAAGCAGTTTATCAACTCTCACCCCATGGCTATCAAGGATTTTCTGAGGATCGCTATTTCTCTAGTCGAAACCTTGGATGAGCTGCACAAGGTCCCGATTATTCATAAAGATATTAACCCCTCCAATATCATCATCAATCCGGAAACAGGACAAGTTAAAATTACTGACTTGGGCATTGCCTCCCGCCTGTCTCTAGAGAATCCCACCACTAGGAATCCTAATTGGCTGGAAGGCACTCTTGCCTATATTTCACCGGAGCAAACCGGGAGGATGAACCGCTCCATTGACTACCGCAGCGACTTCTATTCCTTAGGTGCCACGTTCTACGAAATGCTAACGGATCGGGTACCCTTTATCACCAGCGATCCCATGGAATTGATTCACCATCATCTGGCTCAATATCCTGTGCCTGCTCATCAGCTTAATCCAGAAATTAGTGAAGTAGTTTCATTGATTGTGATGAAACTCCTAAGCAAAAATGCTGAAGACCGATACCAAAGTGCTGCTGGACTAAAGGTTGACCTAGAAACCTGTCTATACCAGCTACAAACCACTGGAAAAATTGAAACTTTCACTCCGGGAAGCTATGACATTGGGAGCCGACTGCTAATCCCTCAAAAACTCTATGGTCGCGAAGGGGAAGTAGCCACCCTGATGGAGGCCTTTGAACGAGTCAGTGTTGGAGCCACTGAATTGATGCTGGTATCCGGTTACTCAGGGATTGGTAAAACCTCAGTGGTCAATGAAGTTCATAAACCAATTGTCAAAGCCCGAGGGTATTTTATTGGTGGTAAATTTGACCAGTTTAAGCGCAATAGTCCTTACGCTGCTCTGCTGGAGGCATTTCGGGGATTAATTCGGCAACTGTTGACAGAACCCGCTCAAACAGTAGGGATTTGGAAAGAGAATTTAGTAAATGCTCTGGGTGCCAATGGCAAGGTGATTATTGATGTCATTCCGGAAGTGGAACTGATTATCGGTCAACAGCCGGAAGTCCCCCAACTCGGACCATCGGAATCCCAAAACCGATTTTTACGGGTGTTTCAACAATTCATCGGTGTCTTTGCCCAACCCCAACATCCCCTGGTGCTATTCCTTGATGATTTACAGTGGGCAGATTTAGCCTCACTAACGTTGCTCCAGACCTTAATGACGAACTGCGATCACAAGTATTTATTAATCATAGGAGCTTATCGAGATAACGAAGTCAGTCCGACCCATCCCTTGATTCAAACCATTGAGAAAATTCAAGAAACTGACTCAGTCATAGATCAGATCACGATTGAGCCGTTACAGAAACAATACGTTCAGCAATTAGTAGCCGATACTCTCAATGACATCCAAGGGGAAAACCAGACCAAACCCCTAGCAGAGCTTTTATTTCATAAAACCCAAGGTAATCCCTTCTTCTTGACCCAACTGCTCAAAACCCTCTACTCAGAAAACTTGCTGAGTTATGACGTCACCAGTGGCAGCTGGCAGTGGAATATTGATCAAATTCAAGCCATTGGCATCACCGATTATAATGTGGTGGAACTGATTGCCAGAAGTATTGGCAAGCTACAAAAAACGACCCAGCAGGTCTTAAAATTGGCAGCTTGTCTGGGCAATCAGTTTAACTTAGACATGCTAGCCATTGTCAATGAAGACTCAACGATTATCACTGCTGCTCAGCTCTGGGAGGCACTACAGATCGGTTTGATTCTGCCGTTGAGTGATAGTTACAAAATTCCTCTGCTGTTTGAACAGGAGGAATCCGCAGATTTTGGCCTCAGTGATGTCAAGGTTAACTACAAATTTTTACATGACCGGGTGCAGCAAGCCGCCTACTCTCTGATTGCCGAATCCCACAAACAAGCAACCCACCTAAAAATTGGCAAGTTGTTGCTGAACCATACCACTCCAGAGGCACGGGAAGAGAATATCTTTGCCTTGGTTAACCAACTCAATTTTGGCACCGACTTACTCACCGCTCAGTGGGAAAAAGATGAGCTAGCTCAACTCAATTTGATCGCGGGTCAGAAAGCCAAGGCCGCAGCAGCTTATGCCAGCACTCTCAAGTATCTGAATGTAGGTCTAGGACTCCTAGCAGCGGATACCTGGGCTGACAACTATGACTTCACCTTCGCTTTCTATCTAGAAGTGGTGGAAGCGGAATACCTCAACAGCAATTTTGAGCAATCAAACCTCTTGGCTGGAGTGGCTCTGGAACAAGCCAAAACCGAATTAGATCAAGTCAAGGTCTATGAACTAAAAATCCACGCTTATATTGCTCAAAACCAAATGCAAGTCGCCCTGGATACGGGGCTACAGGTTCTGGAGATGCTCGGGATTCAACTGGAGCAATACCCCCCCAAAGACCTGATTAGTGAGGATTTGGCTGACCTACCGGAAATGACTGACCTCACTAAACTAGCGGCCATGGGGATCTTAAAGTCTGTAGGAACCCCTGCTTTTATTACTAATCCGGCATTGTGTCCAATAATTCTTTTTACACAAATTAATCTATGTATCAATTATGGCAATTCACATCTGTCCACGAACACCTATATTAATTACGCCATGATGCTGTGTGGATTTATGGGAGATATCGATGCTGGCTATAAATTTGGTCAACTGTCTTTGATGCTGTTGGAGCAATTCCATGCTAAGGAGTTCAAATCAATCGTATTAGATGTTTTTAACGGTCAGATCAGACACTGGAAAGAGCATCTCAAGGAAACCCTAGACCCCTTACTAGAGGCGTTTAACAGCGGTCTTGAAACCGGAGAGCTAACTTATTCCGGTTATGCTGCCCTCAACTACTGTACCAACCTATTTTTTGTGGGAAATGATCTCGACGTTACTGCTCAGAAGTATGGGCAGTATCTGGAGTTGCTGCAAAAAATGAAGCTATACTATCATGTTATTTATGGCAAAATCGGCAAACAATTAACCTTAAATTTACTCGGTAAATCTGACGATACCTGTCAGTTAATTGGGGAAGAGTTTAATGAATTAGAAATGCTTCCCATTTTAATAGAACAGAATAATGGAACGTCTCTCTTTTATCTATATCTTGCCAAATCCATTCTGTTTTATTGGTTTAAACAACCCGAGCAAGCTATTGCTAACGCCAGGGCAGCAGAGCAATACGCACAAGCTGTCGCTGGATTCATCCTTGTTGCTGAACAGAATTTCTACTATTCTCTAGCGCTTTTGGCTCACTATCCCCATGTCGAGCCACAGCAGCAAGGTGAATACCTGACCCAAGTAGCAGCTAATCAGGAAACCCTGAAAACCTGGGCATACCATGCTCCATCAAACTTCAAACATAAGTACGAGCTAGTGGAGGCAGAGAAAGCACGAGTTTTAGGGCAACACTGGCAAGCCATGGAAATTTATGACCAAGGGATTGAAGGAGCAGCAGAGCAGCACTATATCCAGGAAGAAGCACTGGCCAATGAACTAGCAGCAGAGTTTTATCTGTCTTGGGGCAAATCAAAGATCGCCCAGGCTTACTTGACTGATGCCTACTATGGATACAGTCGCTGGGGAGCTGTGGCAAAAGTGAGAGACTTAGAATCAAGATACCCCCAACTCCTTAGCCAAATTACCGCCCAACCAACAACGCAAGTTCCACTAGATTCCATAACCAACTCAACGATAACACTAAGTTTAACCGCACTGGATTTATCTGACGTTATCAAGGCATCTCAAGCCATTTCAGAAGAAATAATTTTCGATAATTTACTGGACAAGTTGATGCATATTCTCCTGACTAATGCTGGGGCTAAAAAGGGGTTTATCATTTTGTCAAAAGAAAATAAACTGATGATAGAGGCAGCCGGTTCAGTGGTTAACAATGGCGTAACAGTAAGGCATTCAATTCCAGTAACAATTACTCATAACTTGCCCAAATCTGTAATTAATTATGTCGCTATCAGTCAAGAAAATTTGATTTTAAATAATCTGGTTAATAACTCTACTTTTGCTGAGGATATATACATCATAAAGCATCAGCCAAAGTCAGCTTTGTGTTTGCCACTTCTGCGTAAAAAAAATCTGATTGGTATGGTGTATTTAGAAAATAATATAATTTCTGGAAATTTTACCAATGAACACGTAGAAGTGTTAAGCCTTCTGTGTAATCAAGCGGCAATTTCTTTGGAAAATGCCACGCTTTACCAGACTTTGCATGACGTTCAAGTTAGGGAGCGACTCGAAAAACAGATTCGCAAATCTCTGGAAAGAGAAAAGGAACTCACTGAACTCAAATCTCGATTTATCTCTATGACTTCCCACGAGTTCCGCACCCCCCTAACCAGTATTATGGGGGTTACTGAAATTTTCAAATATTACAGCCAAAATTGGAATGAGGAGAAAAAACAAAACTATCTAGATCGGATTCAAGCCAATGTCAAACATATGCTCCACATGTTGGATGACGTGTTGCTAGTCAATAAAGCCAATGCCGGAAAACTAAAATTCAACCCTGCACCATTGAATTTATTTGACTTCTGCCGTGACTTAGTCGAAGAGATAGAACTAGGTCTTAACACCAAACAAACCATTGTTTTTGTTATTCAAGGTGAATGCCCAGAGGCTGATTTCGATGAACAAATTATCAGACATATCTTGAGAAATTTGCTATCAAATGCTACTAAATATTCCCCTAATGAGAGCACCATAAACTTTGACTTGATTTGTCAGCAAGAAGAGGTTACCTTTAAGATTAAAGACCAGGGTATTGGTATTCCAGAAGAAGACCAAAAGCAACTGTTTGAGTCATTTCATCGATGCAATAATGTAGGCAATATTCCAGGAACTGGACTCGGACTTGCAATTGTCAAACAGTCTGTGGAAGTACACGGTGGTGAAATTACGGTAAATAGCCAAGTCGGTATTGGCACAACGTTTACTGTCACAATTCCACTGTACTCCCCTGCTGCAGCACCAGAGGAAGTACAAAGACCGAGAGCTGTTTGCCAGTTGGCAGTTGGCAATTGATCCTAATAGGAATTATGATTATGCCTAGAAGAAAGGATTAGTTTAACTTGGTTTTGAAAAGCGTTTCTAAATGTTAAGGTTTGAAGGAGGAACTGATATATGTCGCAGATTTTAGTTATTGAAGATGAGGAAGATATCCGTACCATTGTTGTGGAGATACTTCGGGCTGAAAATTTCGATGTTATTGAAGCAGAAAATGGTGAAATCGGTGTGGAATTGGCAAATAATGAAAGTCCTGATTTGATTATTTGCGATATTAAAATGCCGAAACTGGATGGTTACGGTGTCATGATTCAGTTACAAGAAATTCCATCCACCCAGACAATTCCCTTGATTTTTCTTACGGCTAAATCTATGAAATCTGATCTGCGTATGGGGATGGAACTGGGCGCAGATGATTATCTGACCAAGCCATTTACTAGAGATGAATTATTAGGAGCAATCACAACCCGCTTAGCCAAGCAGATGGCTGTTGAGCAAGAATCTCAAAAACAGGTCGATGAATTGCGCGATAACATCACTCATGCACTACCTCATGAGTTGCGTACTCCTCTCAATGGCATTTTGAATCTTGCCCAATTCCTGATAGAGGACTATGATACCATAGAGCGGGGTGAAGCTATGGAAATGCTTCAGGAAATCCGTGTCTCTGGAGAACGTTTATATCGGCTCACCCATAATTTTTTACTCTATGCAGAACTAACGCGAATCGAGCAACAACCTAAGCAAGCCAGGAAGCTGCTTGATTATGGAGACCAAAGTTTTACTAGAACAATTATCCAAGACCTTGCTATCCAAAAATGTCTGAAGGTAAACCGTAAAGACGATTTGCACTTAGAACTGCAAGAAGTAGTTGTCAAGATTTCCCAATCAAAATTTACTAAAATTGTTGAAGAAATCATTGATAATGCCTTGAAGTTTTCCGACCTTGGTAAGCCGATTAAGATTCAGAGTTATTTCCAGGATAATAAGTTAAATATTTTGGTGATCGATCAGGGACGAGGCATGACACCAACTCAAATTGCTAAACTCGGAGCCTATATGCAATTTGATCGTAAACTCTACGAGCAACAAGGCTCTGGATTAGGCTTGATCATTGCCAAACTGTTGACTGAATTACACGGTGGGGAATTAAACATAACCAGTTCCCCAGGAATACAAACAATTGTCCATGTTATACTTCCAGGAAAATTATCAATTTAAGGATTAATTGTTGATTGTTGATTACTAAAGTTTAATTATTAAACTTGAATTTTTCAGGGTTCATCTATAATATCAAGTATGCTGTAAGCATACAGCGGTTTGCAATTCAATTAGGTACAAATTTCTGGGTTTTGAGGGAGCAGGGAGCAGGGAGCAGGGAGCAGGTAAGTCGGAAGTGCCAAAACAATCCTGTGTACCTGATAGTTATGCAATCCGCCGTATGCGCGTAGCGCATTAGCTGCATGCTTACGTCTTTGTTTGTTTGCTCAAAAGTCGGCGTTGCTGAATTAAGGAATGAATGCGCGATCATCTAGTTTTATTAAAGCCCCCGTTGGTCCCCCAATTCTGGGGGACTTTGAGAGTTTTTCCCCCCAGAATTGGGGGGCTAGGGGGGCGAAACCATACTGATAATCAGCAACGCCCAAAAGTCCGTTGTCATTTGTTATTGGTGTTAAGAGTCCATAGCCTCAACACCTGCAGAAGACTCTTGTGTTATACAATACCAATGCGCTTCGGACCTGTCGCCATTGATTTTTCCGAGATCACCCCAGTAGTGATTGCCCAAGCCGAGTCTTGAATCCTTAATCGTTGATCATAAAATTCATGCATCCAGTTGATTACATCATTGTTACTATTTACCTGATTTGCATAGTCGTTTTTGGGGTTATTCTTCAACGGAAAGCATCTGAGGGTATAGAATCCTACTTTTTGGGAAATCGTAATCTGCCCTGGTGGGTTTTGGGGGCTTCTGGAATGGCGTCCAATACTGACTTGGCTGGCACGATGGTGATCAGCGCTTTAATTTATGCTCTGGGAACGAAGGGATTTTTCATCGAAATCCGGGGTGGCGTTGTCTTAATTATGGCTATTTTTATGATATTCATGGGCAAGTGGAACCGACGGGCAAAGGTGATGACTTTGGCGGAATGGATGCACTTGCGCTTCGGCTCAGGAAGGGAAGGCAATACGGCTCGGATCATAAGTGCTGTTGCTAATATTATCTTTGCTATTGGCTCAATGAGTTACTTTTCGGTTGGGGGGGGCAAATTCCTGGGGGAATTTCTGGGTATTGATGACCGCTATGCTTCGATATTTTTGATTTTGCTCGCCCTGGTATACACGGCTGTTAGCGGTTTTTACGGCGTGGTATGGACGGATGTATTTCAAGGTATTTTGATTTTTATTGCGATTATCTATATTTGTGCGATCGCATTCTCTACGGCAACTATCCCGGATACTTTCTCGGTCTCGATTCCTGGGGCTGAGCAATTGCAAACCTGGAATTTCACGGAGTGGAGCAGCATCTCGCCCCCAATGGCAGTTGAGCTACCGGGAGACTATGCCATATTCAACTTGTTCGGTGGGGTGATTTTATTCTATCTGTTCAAAGAAATTATGGTAGGGTTTGGCGGTGGAGGTGGCTATATGATCCAACGCTATTTTGCCGCTAAAAGCGATCGCGAAGCTGGGTTACTGTCCCTATTTTGGATAATCTTGCTTTCTTTTCGTTGGCCCTTGGTTACAGCCTTTGCAATATTGGGTATCCATTACGGAACCACTAAAGCAGTAATTGCTGACCCTGAACTTATCTTACCAACGGTGATCGCAGAATATGTGCCAGTGGGGATAAAAGGGTTGCTGATAGCTTGTTTTATTGCAGCAGCTATGTCTACCTTTGACTCAATCATCAATGCTAGTGCTGCTTACTGGGTTAAGGATATTTATCAAGCTTATATCAATCCCCAAGCCTCTAGCCAACAACTGATTGTTCAAAGCCGCTGGGCATCAATTGTAATTGTAGTGGTGGGATTGCTATTTAGTTTCAATATCACCAATATCAATGACATTTGGGGATGGCTAACCCTGGGACTAGGTGCTGGACTGTCTATTCCTCTGGTGTTGAGATGGTACTGGTGGCGCTTTAATGGCTATGGATTTGCCCTTGGGACAGTGGCGGGGATGGTAGCGGCTATTTTAACCAAGGCAATAGTACTACCCAATTTAAATTACGCCCAATTTCAGGAATATGCTCTGTTTCTAATTCCCAGCGTTTGCTCATTACTAGGATGTATTCTAGGGACATTTTTAACTGAGCCAACTGACCGGGAGGTAATGGATAATTTCTATCGAGTCACTCGACCGTTTGGATTTTGGGGAGTAATCCGTCAAAACCTCCCAGCTAATAGTCAAGCAAAAATCAGGAACGAAAATCGGCGGGATATTCTATCTACATTGATCGGAATTCCTTGGCAGATAGTTTTGTTTTTAATGGGAATCATGTTGATGATGAAACGTTGGGATAATTTTGGTATCCTATTGTTTTTATTTATTATCCTATCTATTTGTTTGTACTTTAATTGGTTTAGACACCTATCAAAAGAGGTGAGAGTAGAGTGAAGTTTTAAAGTATAACAAAGGGAATCGGGAATCGGGAATCGGGAATCGGGAATCGGGAATCGGGAATCGGGAGAAGAGTGTGGGGAGAGGGGGTAGTGTGGGGAGAGAGAGGAGAGGGAAGAATTAGTTTGAGATTAATTTAGTATTTTTAAATACTTTTTTTCTCATTGTCTTGATGATTAGTTTTCATCTGACTCACCATCTCCCCATCTCCCCATCTCCCCATTTCCCCATCTCCCCATCTCCCCATTTCCCCATCTCCCCATCTCCCCATCTCCCCATATCCCCATTTCCCCATCTCCCCATCTCCCCACACCTCCCACACTTCCCTCTCTTTCCCGACTCCCGACTCC
>NZ_JAAHIG010000299.1:0-10807 GCF_010692305.1 Moorena sp. SIO4G3
AATTTATGCGCTAAGCCGGGCATAGTCCGGGTAATGCCTTGGGAGATACCCCCTGGCTGGCAAAATCCAGCTTGCAAAGCGTGAGCCAAAATCTGATTTGTAGATTTTGGTAGCTAAAAAGTATCGGGATTGACTAATACCTATGATCACTTCCAATCAGCAAAAATTTGTTTGATTTGTGCGATCGCTTGATTGGTAGCTTGCACCACAGACAAACCATCTACAACTATTCTTCTAATCGCTTTACCCCAAACATTCTGGGATTGTACTTCAGCGTAAATTGGGGTGAAGGCTTGATAGGGTAGACGGGTGGTTTGTTGTAACTGCTTTAGAGCGACTGAAATATGGGGATCTGTTCCATCATTCCAGAATCGGTCTGGTAAAGCTTTAGGCAAAACAGAAACAAATCGCCCTTGAGAACCTTGGATGTATGTTTCCAGATTTTGCGGTTGTACCAAATAGGACAAGAAATCCTTAGCAACCTGCTTTTTATCCGATCTTTCCAACAGAATCACCTGCCCAATTGAAGCGATGGGTTTCATAGGCTCGACCTTTGGCTTGTTCGGCCATGGCACAGTAGCAAGTTGCTTGGTGTAAATTGCCTGATCTTGCCGTTGGGAACCGGGAATCGATAGGGATGGGTTAGCTGTCATTAACGTAGTGCGGCTAAGAAAGGCAATATTATTATCAGTGTTTCCCCAATCCACTGCTTCCGGTGGTACCGTACCATTCTTATAGAAATTGGTATATTTCCCTAAGGCAGCGGTAATCCCCTGACGCACTTGGGGATTATCTAAGCGTAACCGACCATTGGAGTTGATCAGTTTCACATTGTAGGCTTCTAGGAAATTTTCAAAGATGTCGAAGGTATCAGAAGCCTCGGACATGGGTAAACCAATAGCATAAATAGTCTGTTGACCCTGGCGACGTAGTTGCTGTTGAGCGAAGTGCCAAAACTGCCAAAACCCTTGCCAATCGTTGGGAATCACGTCTGGCGTCTTACCAATAGCTGCCAGTAAGTCTTGCCAACAGTGAATGTAGACTGAATACTGCATGATCGGCACAGCATAGTAGCTGCGCTTCTTCGCCACATTGTTCAGATAACTAACACTCTGTAGAACACTGCCAGTGTATACCTTTTCCAGAGGTTCTACTACCTCAGAAACATCTGCCAATTGGTTGTTCCATGCTAGACGGGGGATGATCTGGGTATCCGCTTCAATACTATAGAAGATATCCGGAGGGTTGCCTGCTGCGATCGCATTATTGAGTTCCTTTAACGTATCTTTTTCAGATAAAAGGCTAAGCTCAACCTTAATTCCACTCTTTTGTGTCCACCTGGCGATGATTTCTTTGAGTGCATCAGTTTCCTCTGGATAATAACCCTGACTCCACCAGATGCGCAGCGAATTACTCCGGTTTATCGTAAATCCTTTGGTAGACTCAACTTGATTCTTACTACAGTCAGCTAACCCCAGACCAAATAAGAACAAGGATAGTCGAGTAAATTGGCGTCGCTGCATGATTCTTGAACCTCAAAACCGTTGTGCAGACATGACAACTCTACTCTTACCGATGAACCAATCGTGGTCATTTTGCCAAAGATCATAATTTAGCAAAGGGACTAGGGAGTAGGGAGTAGGGAGTAGGGAATATGGCATGAAAAATTATCACAATTCCTATAGGGATTGGTATTCAATCTCTGGTAATTGATAATTGATAATTGATAATTATTAATTAATAATTGATAATTAATAATTGATAATTGGTTAAAACCAATTCCTTAGCTTCTTTCTATAGCCACAACAAGCGCTATCCTTAAAGTGAACAGAAGTAGTTTTTTTCACGGACGTATGACCTATGGTGGACTATTTGATCGAAGCTACAAAACGCCCTTGGATGAGCATTTATTTAAGAATCCTCGCCTTTGTCTTTGCCTATGGCGCGATTGTCCACTTTAGTAATATAGCAGGTTTTGGTGAAATGCCGTGGTTAGAAACACCTTTAACCTGGAGAATTGGCGATGTTTTTTATGGCATTCTCGATACAGCAGCAGTGATTGGACTTTGGCAGCGACAAGTGTGGGGCATTGGATTGTGTTTAGTGGGAATTCTCTCTCAGTTCATTATTTACACGGTATTTATCGATTATTTTGCCTTCACCCCTGACCAAAGACAAACCATCTACGGTCTTTTGGGAACTGAAGCAATTTTAGTCCTGATATTGACTACATTATTATTGTTAAAAAAGTAATTTTTTTTGATAACTAAACAGTGTAAGCTATCAGCTATCAGCTATCAGCTATCAGCTATCAGCTATCAGCTAATGCGCTAGGCGCATTAGCTTTGATAGGCAAATCCCCAGACTTTAAATTCTCATTAATATCTCAATCTTAAATTCTACCGTTCCCGTAGCGTGGCCATAGGCCTGCATAGGTTTATTTTAATCTGACTGCTGACTGCTGACTGCTGTTCGCGCAGCGTGCGCGTAGCGCATATGCTTACGACACCTCTTGATCAACCCACTCCAATTGTAAATACTTCTCCAATAATGCCAGTAATTTCTGCTCGTCAACTGGTTTCGGCAGAAAAGCATCACAGCCAAGTTTCTGAGTCTCTTTCTTGACAACATCCCAATTGTTAGCAGAGAAGGCAATAATTGGTACATGCTTCATTTCCGGTATCTGTCGTAGTTCCGGAATCATCGTGAAACCCGTTTTAAAAGGCATGAATAAATCCGTTAAAATCAGATCCGGTCCAATTACCCTGGCCAGCTCCAATGCTTGCTGAGCATTCTGGGCTAATACCACTTCAAAACCCAAAGGTTTCAGCATATTTAGCAATACCAAGCGATTTTCTGTTATGTCATCCACCACTAACAGTTTACGTCGTTTTCCTTTATAAATCAACCCTTGAACAGCAATATATTGTTCAGAATTGGCAACAATATCTATCACAGGTAATGTAACATCAAACCAAAATGTTGAACCTTGGTATAATTGACTTTTAACCTTTAGTTTACTTCCCATCAAGTTAACGATTTGCTGACTGATAGCTAAACCTAAACCCGCTCCAGCTATCCGACGCTCGGTATCCCCTACTTGTTCAAAGGGTTGGAAGATTTTATCTAACTGTTGAGGACTGATTCCTATGCCAGTATCGATCACTTCAAAGCGGATCGTCCGAGAATCGATGTTATAATCTCCCCCTTGAATCCTGGTGTTGGAAGACTTCGATATTCCTAAGATAGGGTTTTGTTTCTCAATGACTCCAACATTAAATGTGACATTACCTTGGTCAGTAAATTTAACTGCATTACCTAATAGATTGAGTAAAATCTGTCGTAACCGTTTCTGATCGACCTTAACCCCTGTGGGTAGGTTCCCCTGAGTTTTATAGTTAAACAAGATATTTTTTTCATTAGCTCCCATGCGGATAATACCAACTACCCCTTCCAAGAAGCTTGGAAAATGAACGTCACTGGGGTACAGTTCCATCTTACGGGCTTCGATTTTAGAGAAGTCTAAGAGATCGTTAATTAGGGTTAATAGATAGGTTCCACTTTGCTCTATAATTTTTAAACCTTGTATTTGCTGGTGTCTTAAATTGCGATCGCTCATTGGGGTGCTGCCCTTCACCCCATCGTCTTGGATAGCAACTTTAGCTGTATCGCGCTGGAGAATTCTGGCATAGCCTAAGATGCTATTAAGGGGAGTGCGCAATTCATGGCTGATGTTAGCTAAAAATTGGCTTTTAGCTTGGTTAGCAACTTCCGCAGCTTCTTTAGCTTTCCCTAATTCGGCAGTACGTTCTTGCACTCGGATTTCTAAACCCTGATTCGTTCTCTCTAGGGCCGTAAAAGAATCCTGCAATTGCTGTGCCATCTGGTTAAATGACCGAGCCAACACACCAGTTTCATCGTCACTCAACACAGGAGCTTTATGGTTTAGATTGCCACTAGCTACCTGAATAGCTGCCTCTGTGATTGCCCGAATCGGTTTAGTAATCTGGCTTGATAGTAGATAAACTGCCACTAACAGTACTCCAGTAGAACTCAATCCAATCAGCACAATGTTCCCAGCTAGCCGACGAGCGGGAGTAAAAGCTTCTTGCTGAGAGATCTCAGCTAGTAACGCCAGGTTCTGTTTCTCCAACCAGTGATACACACCGATAACAGGTATCCCATCGTAATTGCGATAAAGCCCAGCACTATTTTTTCCTTGGGTAGCGCTATCAATACCCAAACTACTAATTCCGTTAGAGTATTTTTGATTCTCAAACTGAGCTGAGGCGATGAATATATTTTTTCGTTCCAATCGACCGACTAGATAGGTTTCGCCACTCTCACCTAAGCCAGTACGGTCTCGAATTAGGTTATCAACTTCTTGAAGATCGAGAGTAATGGAAATCACTCCCATACGCTTACCGGATTGGTTAAACAGTGGAGTGGCAAAGGTGATGGCTGTTTTGCCTGTTTGCGAAGAGCTATAAAACGTTGGCTTAATGTCCGTTTGCTCTGGGGTAAAGTAAGTGGTAGTCGCACCAAGGGGTTGATAGTTGCCCTCCAGGGTTTTGTTAGTTGAGAAAATGATAATCCCACCAGTTGTGAGCAGGGAAATTTCTCGTAGATTAGGCTTAATGGCAGCTAAATCAGTCAGGTATTCTGAAATGCTATGATAGGCGATTTGGTAATCTTTTGACCGGGTTTGAGACCTTTTGCTGCTGAGCAAGACCTCGGCTTGTCTTCGGATTTCTGGTAACTGAGCCGATAACAGGACATCTTGGCGCTGATTGTTAAACCATTGATTGAGTTCAGCAGATTTGATAGACACAGCAACACTGAGTCGATCAAAGACAGATTGTTTGAGAGCTTTCCTAGCTAAAATATAAGCAGTAATTGCTACAATGGTTACCGTAACAACTGATAAAAGTGAGAAGTAAGTGACTAGCTTTGACAGTAATGTTTTTTGAGTTGATTTGATCATAACAATGATAATAAGCGCGATAATTTAGATTTTCGCATAAAATTAATTATTTGTATTTATGAAACTATTAACAGTCAGCTATAGCAATTCTCAGCGACGTTTGAGCGACATTGCTTATGCTTTTAAGGCAAAAGGCATGCATGGATGCTATAAAGATGGTTTTAAGGGATGCAGCGCCACGCTGCATCGCTTTATCATAACACCAAAAAACCCTCGGATATCTTGACTACTGTTACCTGTTACCTGTTCCCTGTTCCCGTTTTTTATGAATCCTATGTTCAAAATTAAACTAAAAATGCTATAACAAGCATTGTGATAACGAAGAAGCTAACTAATTTTCTACCAATTATAAAAAATTTTATTGATTTTATCAATAGCTCGATTAGTAGCTTGCTTAATTGAGAAATTATCCACCACAATTTTTCTAATCACTTCACCCCAAACATTTTGAGCAGCTACTTCACTATAAGCTGGATTTAACACTTGATAAGCTGGTCGGGTGTGTTTTAACTGCTGTAGCGCCACAGAAATATGAGGATCACTGGGATTTTTCCAAAAGGGTTTTTCAAACAGTTTTGGCATCACAGGTAAGTATCGACCCTGAGACCCTTCTGTGTAGGCTTGTAAGTTTTGCGGTTGTGCCAAATATGAGATAAAATTCTTGGCATACTCCTGTTTTTTGGACGCTTTAAAGAGAATGACCTGTTTGATCTCTACGATGAATCTCATCAGTTCCCCACTAGGTTTATTTGGCCACTTAACTGTAGAAAGTTGCTTGGTGTAAATTTCGGGATCTTGTCGTTGGGAACCTGGAACTGAGAGAGTATGATTGACCGTCATCAGGCTAGTGCGGCTGAGTAACGTTACATTGTTGCCTGTATTATCCCAATCTACGGCATCCGGTGGCACATTCTTATTGATATAAAAACTGGTATATTTCCTGAGAGCAGCCTCAATGCCTTGCTTAACTTGGGGGTCGTCTAAGCGTAATTTGCCATTTTTATCAATTAGTTTGACATTATAGGCTTCTAGAAATTGCTCAAAATTGTTGTAGGTATCTAAGCTCATGGACATAGGCATGCCGATACTATACATATTGGGATAACTGCTCTGACGCAACTGTCCCTGAACCTGCTCCCAAAACCGCCAAAATCCCTGCCAATCTCTGGGAATTGCCCCCTTTGCCTGACCAATCTCGGTCAGGATGTCTTGCCAGTAGTGAATATGAATGGCTGATTGCATAATTGGTACAGCATAGTAGCTACGTTTTTTAGCAACTTTGTTTTGATAATTGACTCCGGCAAGAACCCCTTCACTGTACCAGTTTTTCAGAGGCTCTATCACATCAGACACATCTACCAGTTGGTTATTCCATGCTAGACGGGGAATAATGGTCAAGTCTGCTACCCCTGCATAGAAAATATCAGGAGGATTACCTGATGCGATCGCACTCTCGATTTCTTTGAGAATATCCTTCTGAGGTATGATGACTAATTTAACTTTAATCCCACTGTTTTGTTCCCACTGGTCGATGATTTTCCGGAGTGCATCCGTTTCTTCTGGATAAAAACCCTGTTGCCACCAGATGCTAAGTGTTTTAGCTGTGTCAAAGGTTGATGATTGTCTTGATGATTGTCTTGATGATTGTCTTGATGATTGGGAATTGTGAGTACAGTTAGCCAATCCCAAACCGAGCAAAAACCAAGGGAGTTGATTGAATTCCCGTCGTCGCATAAGTCTTTAACCGTTACACTTATCAAGTCCGTTAGTATGATATTATCCAGTAACGTGTCAATAAACCTCTTGCAAAAGTATTTTTCTGATAGTGTTTGCGTCAATTATTGGGTGCATCTCACTCTTGCATAATTTCATGGATGGAGATGAACCCATTCCTACTCCCTACTCCCTACTCCCTACGCCCTACTCCCTACGCCCTACTCCCTACTCCCTACTCCCATTAACCCAAGACGAAAGTACTTCACCCAATTGAAAACTCAACTAGTATAGTGAGTAATGGGTAATAGGTAATGAATAATAGGTAATCCTAAAGGAGTAATCACAATTACCTAATACCTAATACCTATTCCCAAAACGTTACAATACCGCTCCTCCCGGACATGAGAGGATTTGGTGTTATACCATTTTTAAAAATCCCTGACTGACTTAATCAATCTCGAAAAAGTGAAACATTAAAGGGCAAAGGATATAATCACAGGGCTTTTCCCTTTCCCTATTGCCCTTTCCCCCTATCCTTGATCTCTGTGTTGACTAAAGAAAATTAGTCTTAGAGTACGTTACTCATCAACCCACTGCAATTGCAATAGCTGCTCCAACAAACCAAGTAACCTATCCTGGTCAATGGGTTTCGCTAGAAAACCTTCACAGCCCAGCATCTGACTCTGCTTCTGGACTATGTCAAAAGTACGGGCTGAAAGAGCAATGATCGGCACATTTTTCAGATCAGGTATTTCCCGCATTTCTGGCACCATGGTAAAAGCAGTTTTGACCGGCATGAATAAATCAGTCAAAATCAGATCGGGTAGGATGGTTATGGCGACATCCAATCCCTGCTGACCATTGTCTGCGGTTACCACCTCAAAGCCTAACGGTTCAAGCATATTAAGTAATACCAACCGATTTTCTTTGTTATCATCCACCACTAGCAGTTTGCGTCGTTTTCCGTGGTAACCCATCACTTGACCAGCAATATTCCGTTTAGCTTCGGTAACTTTAACCACAGGTAAGGCAACATCAAACCAAAACATTGAACCCTTACTTAACTCACTTTTAACGTTTAGTTGGCTTCCCATAAATTCCACCAACTGCCGAGATATGGCTAAGCCTAAGCCGGTTCCAGCTGCCCGATATTTGCTATCCCCCGTTTGTTCAAAGGGTTGGAAGATATTCTCTAATTGTTGAGGGCTAATTCCTATCCCGGTATCAATGATCTCAAAGCAAATCCTCCGATGTTGGATTTGGGAATATTGCTCCTGATCAACGGAGTTATGGTTTTGGTCTTCAATCACTCCAACGTTGAAAGTTACGTTGCCTTGGTCGGTAAATTTTACTGCATTGTCTAACAAGTTGATCAGTACCTGTCGGAGCCGTTTCTCATCTGCCTTAACACCAGTCGGTAAGTTACTTTTTTGTTCAAATCTCAACACAATATTTTTTTCACTAGCTCGCATGCGGATGATTCCAACCACTTCCTCTAAGAAGGTTGGTAGATTAAATTCTGTGGGATACAGTGCCATTTTCCCAGCTTCGATTTTGGATAAGTCTAAGATATCGTTGATCAAAGTCAAGAGATGGCTACCGCTTTTCTGAATAATTTTTAAGCCTTCGAGTTGCTTGGTGGTTAAATTTCGTTCGCCTTTGGAAGCGGCTTTAGCCGCATCACGTTGGAGAATTTGAGCATATCCTAGAATACCATTGAGGGGAGTACGGAGTTCATGACTCATGTTAGCTAGGAATTCACTTTTAGCTTGGTTAGCTACTTCTGCTTTTTGTTTAGCGTCTTGGAGATAGGCGTTTTGTTCAGCGAGGGTTTTTGTCAAAAAATTTAGTTTCAAATGGAGCCTGACTCTAGCTAATACCTCTTCTTGTTCAAAGGGTTTTGGGATATAGTCTACTGCTCCTAAGGATAATCCTTTTATTTTATGGTTTATATCAGCAAACGCTGTCATAAAAATTATGGGAATATCTTGGGATTTGGGATTATTCTTGAGCTTTTTACAGGTTTCAAATCCATCAATACCTGGC
Source organism: Moorena sp. SIO4G3 (assembly GCF_010692305.1). Lineage (NCBI taxonomy): Bacteria > Bacillati > Cyanobacteriota > Cyanophyceae > Coleofasciculales > Coleofasciculaceae > Moorena > Moorena sp. SIO4G3. The sequence continues at coordinate 8,747 of NZ_JAAHIG010000299.1, forward strand.
ATATTTACATCTAATAATATGAGATCAGGTGGTTCATACTCTACTTGTTCAATAGTTCCTTCACCATCCATTTCTACTCTTACTTGAAACCCAGCACTTTCCAAAGTTTTGTAGAGAACTGATAAATTATTGGGATTATCATCAACGATTAAAACTGTTCCAGTGTTTGGTGATTGGTTCATTGTTACTTATTGATATATTTCCTAATCGCCAAGGTATGAGATTGTAAGCATTCAGCAGTCAGCCGTCAGCTTTTGGCTCACGGGTGCGCGTTCAGCTTATTTGATTCAAAAGCACCGATTGCGCTACTAGATCGGTGCTTCGCGAACAGTAGTGTGGCACAGGCTTTGGCCTTGGCCTTTAGGCCACGCTACGCGAATGGCCACGCTGTGCGAACGACGCTGTGACTTAACCCATTAGCTGATAGCTGATAGCTGATAGCTGAATGCTTACATGAGATTAAGTCCGGTTAATCACTTCCTATTCAGGAAAATTGTGACTTGTTACTTATTACTCGTGACTTGTTACTTATTACTCGTGACTTGTTACTTGTTATTTTGTAGTGCAAGCATGTTGCTAGCTGACTATAGGCTAGTCAGCGAGACCCTCACACTCCAGTTACAGATTTGGAATGTTCCGAGATCAGTGTTCCACCGGACATGATCTGACTTGGATTAATAATCTCTTGAAGCTGATCCTCGAAGACAGGGAATCGGATTTCCCGTTGACGGCTGAGTGTATTCAGTCAACCGTTAACAGTTAACCGTCAACACTACCGATTGCTGATTAGCTCGCCGACAGTCGAGATCAACTAGTGTATTGATTCAGTGATGGGATAAGCTGAAATCATCCCCCCTTTGTCTAGGCTTTTGTCTAGACTTTTCTATACGCTTATGGTTACCTCCTCTTGGTCGTAAATTCTCTATATGTATACTTCCCCTTCTTTAACTCATAAGTAACACCAAAAAATGGAAGTGAAGCAATTTTCGGCTCTTGAGTTATGCCAAATGCTTTGAATCCTGAAAACAGCTCTAGCAACACCATGCAAGATATCAAATCTATTTCCCTAGCAATTGTACTATTGGCTTCGGTTCTATATCTGCCAAGCTGCAACCTCACTGGGGCTAAGAACAACTCCAACTCAACTAGTAGCTCTCCTACTAAAGTTTTAGACCAAACCCCTGATGGTCGTGTGGTGGAGGAATTGACAACTAGCTATCTAAACAAAACCCCAGCTAGGGCAGTTGCGACTCAGCTAAGCGTTGAACAAGCTCAGGCTTTGCAAGACCAATTTGTACAACAGTTAAGCTCTAGTTTAGGAAACGTTGTAGGTTACAAAGCTGGACTGACTAATCCTGCTGCTCAAGAGCGCTTCAAAGTCTCTGAACCCATACGAGGTGTACTTCTCGAAAAGATGTTGCTCAACAGTGGAGCGGTTGTTCCTGCCAAATTCGGTACTCGACCTGTATATGAAGGAGACTTAATGGTTAGAGTTGGTAGCGAAGAGATTAATAATGCTACTACCCCTAAAGAAGCATTAGCTGCTCTTGATGCCGTCATTCCCTTCATGGAACTACCAGATTTAGTTTATGACCCAAAAGTGAGTCTTAATGGCACTGCTTTGGTAGCAATTAATGTCGGTGCTCGCTTGGGAGTGTTAGGAACACCGATTCCTTTATCTGCTACCCCTGATTGGGAAGAACGATTAAAAAATATCAAGATTGTAATGGTAGATAAGGCTGGTAATGAGTTAGCTGTTGGTAAAAGTAGTGCTTTATTAGGGAATCCCTTACAGGTAGTACTTTGGTTAAAAGATTCTTTGAAGGCATCAGGTAAAGTTTTGAAGAAAGGCGATTTACTGTCTTTAGGCTCGATGACTCCTCTAGTTCATGTTAAATCTGGGACTACAATTCGTGCTCAATATATTGGATTAGATCCAAAAGGAAAGGTAGAAATATCGGTTAGTTTTGAGTAATATCATGTCCGGTATAATAAAGGGAATAGGGAGTAGGGAGTAGGGAGTAGGGAGTAGGGAGTAGCGATGAGATCGGAAGAGGATAG
>NZ_JAAHIG010000003.1:0-68161 GCF_010692305.1 Moorena sp. SIO4G3
TCGATCTGGCAGATATCGCGGTGCCAGATCGACATAGCTGACAACTAGAGGCTGCAAACGGATATACAGCCTCTATATATATCGACTTAATAGCTACACATTATGCAATGGACATTTTCCCTTAATTGCAACAAAACGTAACATTATTCCTAATCCTGATGCTATATGATGCAATAGCTGCGCAGAAAGTTGCCTGAAATGTCATAAATGCGATCCTCCCTTCATACTCCCTACTTCTAGTGTGGCTCATCACCTAGTGAAAGCCTAGGCAATTCCCGGTAATTTCTGGAATTGCCCACTGGGTTGCAGACTCAGGATTAGCTTCCTACGTTGGTTTGGTCATGACACCCAGAGGTGATCTCCAGCTTCTGGCTCTGTCGCTAATCATTAAGACAAAGGCAAATGTGTGGTTAGCTCAACAAGCCATTCCAACATTGTCGAGGAACACATTACCGAATTGAGAGCACTAAAAATGCAAAATTATGTATTTGTCATTGACACAAAATTTCAACCATTAAACCCCATTCCACCAAAGAAAGCTCGCCGGTTACTAGACAAAGGGAAAGCTGCGGTTTTTAGGATGTACCCGTTTACAATCATCTTGAAAACTGCGATCAATAATCCAACCATCTCACCTTGTCAGATAAAAATCGACCCTGGTAGTAAGGTAACTGGATTTGCCTTAGTTCAAAACAATCAAGTTATTTGGGGAATGGAATTAGAACACAGGGGAGGGCTGATCAAGAGAAAACTAGAATCTAGAAGAGCTGTAAGGCGCGGAAGGCGTAACCGCAACACCCGCTACAGAAAACCCAGATTCCTTAACCGTAGACGAAAAGAAGGCTGGCTTGCCCCTAGCTTAGAGCACCGGGTTTTGACTATTGAAACTTGGGTTAAACGATTAATTAAGTTCTGTCCAATCAATGAGTTTTGGGTTGAAAGAGTTAAGTTTGATACCCAGAAAATGCAGAACCCTGAAATCAATGGTGTTGAGTACCAGCAAGGCGAGCTAGTTGGATATGAGGTTAGAGAGTACCTACTTGAAAAATGGGGAAGGGAATGTGCCTATTGTGGCAAGCAGTCCGTCCCGTTACAAATTGAACATATTTATCCAAAATCTAAAGGTGGAAGTGATCGAATAAGTAATCTTTGTTTAGCCTGCGATAAATGCAACCAACGCAAAGGGAACAAGTCTATAGAAGACTTCTTAAAAAAGAAACCGAGTCTACTACAAAAAATCAAATCTAAGGCTAAGCAGCCATTAAGAGATGCAGCAGCGGTTAATTCAACTCGCAACAAATTAGTTAAGGTACTTAAAAGAATCAAACCCATAGTCACTGGAACGGGAGCGCAAACCAAGTACAACCGAACTAAGCTGGGTTTTCCTAAAGAACATTGGATTGACGCTGCCTGTGTCGGGGATATTGAGATGTTGACATTGAAAACCTCCCAACCGCTTCTGGTTACTTGTAAAGGACAAGGGGGCAGACAAAAAGCAGCACTCAATAAGTACGGCTACCCGATCAGACATAATCCGTTGAGGCCCATCAAAGGTTGGTGTAGTGGAGACATAGCTAAAAACATCTTGACCGGAAAGTTTGGGAGAGTTAACCCTAGGAGCAAAAGTAATTCATTTAATTACACGGTTCCAGGGGAAAAGGCAATAAGCTTGCACGTCAAAAACTTAGTTAGGATTCACAGGAAAGATGGTTATACTTACGGATTTTGCCAGTAAATACCAGAAACTACCTGGAAATAGTCTTCCTATTACATTCAGTCAGACTATTAGTAGTACCCGATCGGGTACCTTCGTTTTAGGGAATAGGGAGCAGGGAGCAGGGAGCAGGGAATAGGTAATAGGTAATAGGTAATAGGTAATAGGTAATAGGTAATAGGTAATAGGTAATAGGTAATAGGTAATAGGTAAAAAATACTGTGTACCTAATAGCTATTAAAAACGCTGTATCAAATTACTTTTGAAATACTAAAATTATCCTGTAATAAGACAACCCAGAAAAATCAGTATCCCAGCTAAATATCCAAACCAATTACTTTTAAGTCAGGGGAATGCTCTATGATAAACTGATAATATAGCTCTTGCTTATCCTGGGGTGATAAATCAAGTTTCCATTCTAACAATCCCATCTCACCGGTCTGTATTTTGGGATTAGTCTGAGTCAGCCGCACTTTGATTTTTTCATCACGGCTCACTGGCAACTGTTCTTTTACTACCAACGTTTTTTGCTCACTTTGCAAATTAGTAATTACGAGTCGATAGGCATAAGTCGTGCGGCGCTGATTGCCAATTAATTTCTTATCAACTTGACGCTCCACTAAATCCCGCTCAATTTTGATTCCCTCATCTATTCCTAAGTTGAGCCTGAATTCTTGTCCTGGTGCAATATTCTCTAAGTTAGTTGTACCAACAAAGGTTTGATCACGAAAGATATTCGCTTTTCCTGGTAACAAGGTTGCACCAGTAACAGGATTCGTAACAACAGTTTGTAGGTAGGCGAAGCTAACTAGCCGAGGAATGGCAAGATACTCAGGATTACTAGGATATTCATCACTGAAAATAGTTACTTTGTGCGGGGAACCATCACTAGGAATATTGCTATTACCATCTAACTCAAAGGTAACCACACCTCCTTCTGTCGATACTACTGCTACCACTGCTTGGGCAGCAACTGCTGCCGTTGCTAACATGGCTTGGGGAGCACTACGAGTTGTCAATGCTTCCGACTCATCCTCATAGTCTTGATCTGGAGATGATTCTGACATTGAGCTAGACATTGCCCTACTCTTTTCCCTTCGCAAAGCTCGGATAGGTTGTTGGTCTAGTGCCTGAATGTACCATGGTTCCAGCTTAGGGGGTAGGGTTCCCAGTCCAGGCTTAGCCGTCGAAAGAGTCAGGCTAACGTTAGACCAATCTTCCCCAGTGTTTTGTTTTACTTGTGCCAGGTAGCTCAGATTTATGCGATCGCTACTGCTGTTGCTGCGCAAGTCGTAAAGTGGTATCCAACTGGCACGATTCACTACATAGGAGACTTCTAGGTCAAAATCCACCGCCCCCTCTGCTGCTAAGGTAACAATAATGCTCAAGCTCTCCTGGGGACGGGGCGTTTTCAACTGTTGTAGCTTAGCTTTCAGAGCATTTATTTGCTTTTGTAACTCTTGCTGTTGTTCTTCTTGTTGAGCGATAGCGATCGCATCTGCATGGTGACGCTGCTCCAGAAAGTTGAGAAATTCACCTGTTTCCTGCACGCCAATCTGTTGTTGGGCAATACTGCGGGAAAAGTGTTGGACAGCTTTATCACTCAAAGCCTCCACAAAATTCTGTGCTAGCTCCTTTGACGCCAGCTGGTCTTGGAGCTGGCGTTTTTGTTTTTCTAACTCTTTGATTTGCCCACTCAATTGAGCAACTTGTTCCACCACTGGTTCAGAGTCAAAGACTTTTTCTGTCCGTACTCCCAATAATCGCACAACCCCTGTACCAGTCCCTGTTGCTCGCACCGACTCAGTTTCGATGGTCATCGGTAGCCGAGGGATTACCAGTTCTTGCTCTTGCCCAGTCAGTGACACCTTAGTGCCCCGCGTCACCCTTGCCTGGTTGGAGTAGACGGTCACTTGGGAGATTCGACTTTCTACTGTCAGGCTGGTATCTTCTAAGGTCGTGTCTGTGTTTACCATGATGATATGTATAGCAGTTTTTAATTATGTGAGGTACAAATATTTTTTTAGGGAACAGGGAACAGCGGATCTGGGAACAGCGGATCTGGGAACAGGGAATAGATAATACGTAAAAGGGAAGAGATAATAGTCAATAGGTAAGATGGAAAAAATACCATGTACCTCATTAAACTAAAAACTGCTATAATAGAATTATCTGAGGTATCATCATTTTTGTACCTTACTAGCTTGAAAGCCGGTACACTATAGCAGTTCTGGTGAGGGAGTGACAAGGAGGATTTTTAGGCTTACTGGGTGTGGGCGAATGGCTGTAGGTAAAAAGACAGCGTTTTTCATAACTATAAGGTACACAGGATTTTTGTTCTGTTCCCTGCTCTTTTCCCCCCTTATTAAGGGTGTTTAGGGGGGATCGCTGCTCCCTAAAACCCATAATTTTGTACCTCATCAAATTTAAAACTGCTGTAATCGATCATAGCAATCCCCGATGATGAATGAAAACCAAAATAACTGCCCACGAACCCAAGGCAACTTTTACTGCCACCAGGATGTTGAGTAAGGGGATGACGATACCGCTGACCAGTGTCTGCAACTCCCCGTGGGGTAATTCTACTCCCGTCAACGTTATAACCGCTAGTACAATAAAAATCAAAACTGAAACCTTTTCCCACCTAGCAGCTTGCCAGCGTTTGTAGATTGCCTGCATCCACTGGAATGATGAGGTAATGGCAACCAGACCGATTGCGGTTCCCCCCGCCACCCCAGCCGCAAAACCACCTCCTGGACTCAGATGCCCCCGAATCGCCAGCTCGATACCTACCAACGCCGCAATCGTCGCTCCCAGACGCGCTAGAACAATGGATGGTTTATCGGTAAATTGATAGATCGTGCAGAAGGGCTTTTCATCGGCCAGTAGAAATTTAGCTCCCATGATCGCGATCGTAAATACCACCACTTCAAAGATGGTGTCATAGAGCCGATTCCGGAAAATGATACCCGAAACGGCATTGGGCACCCCAGTATCTTGTACAATGGATTCGACGATAGAGAGATCTGATAAGTCTGCCGCTGGATTGGGCAAAACCATAAATTTGACGTACAGCGCTATCCCTGCTGCAATGTAAATCCATTTCATCTAATGATCTTTCCCTGCCTCTGGTATATTTACATAAGTTAGGCTTGTCGCCGATAATGAAAGTTCACTTTGCATGATTTCATAGAGGCGTTGAACCCTGGTCTGGGTGTGATAAGGTAGGGTTTCATACTCTTGCGCTACCTGCTCTTGCTCATCCTCTGGTGATTCCTTCTGGGTAGCCCCTGGAGCGAATCCCCTCTGGTCTTGCTCAAAGAGCCATCCCTCATCTTCGGTACAGGTCCCATGGACTTCTTTTGCCAACAGCGCCCGCTGCAAGCTATCCCTATCTGTGTAGGTTACCAGCTCAAGGCGCATATAGTGTTTGTTCAGAATTGTGCGTAAGTCATTGATCAGTTCCCCAAAATCCGGTTTGGTCTTGCTGTCTGCTAAAGACTCTCCATCTGCCTCCACTGGCCTGTCTGGGATCACTCCAAGACGCATGGTTAAGGATGAACGCACCGCAACCGCATAGAGGGTAATGGCTAGCATTGTACCCACCAACGCTTCGGTCAAAGCCACATCCGCTGCCCCAAACATGGCATAGACCAAAGCCGCCACCGCTCCGAGTATGCCTCGGATCACCAGAGCATGGTATGGATTGACCTGAAATACCAGCATCAAGGCTGACAAAGGCAGCAGGGCGGTTATCACATAGATATAGTTATCAGTCATTGTCACCCCCACTACTGGAACAGTAAGCCAACACATATCCCAGCACTGTATTCCAGATCGCTAAGGAGATAATGGCGAGAATCAACAGCGGCCATTCACTGGGTATCTTCAGGAGCAGCCCGACGATGATACTCATCGAGCCGAGGGTATCTGCCACTGAAAGACTATGTAGCTTGAATAATACTGATCGCTCACCGATTAGGGGAAAGGTTCCCCAAAACCAGAATAGGATTCCGACACCTATGCAAGTGTAACTCAGTGCATTAATCATACATCACTCATTCGTTTAATTACGTGTGCCAGTAACATTAATCCAGCATTCCCCACACTCAAGATGATCACTCCGACAACACCGATCATCCAATCATCGCGCAAGACAGATACCATCAGGATCATGATGGATGTCTTGGTGGCAATACTGCCAAATGCCAACATTTTTTGCCAAATATCATCATCTTGCCAAGCCTCATAAATGGGGATGAGCAGAGCCAGAATCATGGCAATCAGGATCAGTGTCATCGCTTTCTCCTCCGTCTAACCCGGTGAACTTCGTACCTGCCATCTTGGTGGTATTTCAACACAATGGTTTTTGGTGTAAAGGTGATCAGGAATATATCCAGGAATATCAGCCCAGGAGTCCGTTGGGGTTTGACTCCTTCCATGATTACATCTTCGTGCTTATGAGGACGAAGCATGATTTCAAATGCCTCAATATATGCCTGGGGAATCGCTACTATCACTTCACCGAGCACCCGCAGCCAATCCTTTAAGGCTTCTGGGGTTTTGGGGCGTCCCGGTAATAAAAATGCGATCGCAATCCCAATGATGATATTTGGCAGACTCAGATTGGCAGTCAGCAAAAACCAGATAACCAGTCGTAAGATTAGATTTAGATGCCCAATCATGGAAACACCATCCAGAACAATAACACTAACATCAAACTCATCACCCCAATTAGATGGTCAAATTCCTCAAGCACACGGGGCAGCTTGAGTACAGATCGTTTGAAAATCAACAAATATGCGAACCATCCCAGGCCAATGGTTGCCAGGGGTTTGATAATATTGGCAAAATTATATGCCTGGTAATACACACCATTGACGGCAATCACCCCACCGAGCAACAGTATCATCGCTAACCAAAAATTGGCCTTTACCTGCCCTTGGCTGCCATCCCCATGGGGCAGAAAGATGAATTTACCAAAGCATGTTGCCGTTCCTAGGGCAGCAACATTCATACCGATAACTTGCCAGGGCACTATATTCTTCAGAGTCAATACTTTCGCCCCAAAGCCAGACAATAAGGGAAAGCCGGAAATTGAGAAGCTAGCTATAGCCAGGGCAATCCAAATTGGGGTATTAATCGGCTTATGTTGCAGTTCATTGAGGTTACGGCTGGGCAAAACACCCGCGATCAAAAAGAGCGCTGATTTGACCAAACCATGGGTCAGGGCATAAAAGCCCCCCACTTCTGGTGAGGCGAGGATAAAGCCTAACTGGGAAATCGTGCTAAAGGCGAGAATACGCTTGGTATCCTTTTCAAATAAGGCATAGGTTATGCCCAGAAGCGCTGTCCCCACTCCAAATATCCTGACGATGGGATCAAGTTCCTCCACAATCAGAGCAAAACGCAACAGTGGAAAGACTCCCGTTTTGATCACAACTCCCGATAGCAACGCCGACACTGGGCTCTGAGATTCGGAGTGGGTTAAGGGTAACCACAATCCTGATACAAATATTCCCCCCTTGACTAATAGTCCCACAAAGATCAGGGCAAGGGCTTCTGGAGGTGCTCCCCGCAACCCTTCAAAGGCAAAGGAATTATTGGCCTTATAGACTAAAATTGCGCCGACCAGATAAAACAGCATGGCTGTATTGCTGACAAAAAGATAGCGCAAGGCTACCCAAATTGAGCGGTCGGTTCGGGGATAGGCAATCAACAGAAACGCAGCAATACTGATTACTTCTAATGCTACGTATAAACTGATGAAATCTGCACAGATAAATACGGCATTGACACTGCCATGTAAGATAATGGTCTGGGTATAAAAAAAAGCTGTTTTACCACTTTGCCAACAGTAGAGGATGACTGCTGCCGTTACCAGCCCATTGGTTAATATAAAAAAGGCGCTTAATTGATCAACTAGTAATGTGACACCGAAATTATCCAGCAGCTGTATAGTTAAGGGCGATTTTGCCGTAAGCAATAGCTGTGTGCCATATTCAACCGAAAAAAGGGCAACCCCTAGGGCGAGGTATCGGTCAAATTTGGGGAGCAGATAAATGCTGAATCCCACAAATAGCGGTAGGGCAATCCAGGCAATGGTAATGGTACTCATGGAAACACCATCCAGAACAGTAGGATTAACATCAGACTCATCATCCCAATGAGATGGTCAAATTCTTCAAGCACACGGGGCAGCTTGATTACAGATCGTTTGAAAATCAAAAAATATGCCAACCACCCCAGGGCAATGGTTGCCAGGGGTTTGATAATATTGGCAAAATTATATGCTTGGTAGTACACACTATTGACGGCAATCAGCCCACCGAGCAACAGTATCATCGCTAACCAAAAATCGAGCTTTACCTGCCCTTGGCTGCTATCCCCATGGGGCAGAAAGATGAATTTCGCAAAAGATATTGCTGTTCCTAGGGCAGCAATATTCATACCGATAACTTCCCAGGGCATTAGATTCTTCATGGTCAACACCTTCGCCCCAAAGCCAGACAATAAGGGAAAGCCGGAAATTGAGAAGCTAGCTATAGCCAGGGCAATCCAGATTTGGGTATTAATCGGCTTATGTTGCAGTTCCTTGAGGTTGCGGCTGGGCAAAACACCCGCGATTAAAAAGAGCGCCCCTTTCACCAGGCCGTGGGTCAGGGCATAAAAGCCACCGACTTCTGGTGCGGCTAGGATAAAGCCTAACTGGGAAATGGTATGAAACGCCAGCATACGCTTGGTATCTTTTTCAAACACGGCATAGCCTACTCCCAGAAGCGCTGTCCCCACTCCAAATATCCTGACGATGGGATCAAGTTCCTCCACAATCAGAGCAAAACGCAACAGTGGAAAGACTCCCGTTTTGACCACAGCTCCCGATAGCAATGCCGACACTGGGCTCTCAGATTCGGAGTGGGTCAAGGGTAACCACAATCCTGAGACAAATATTCCCCCCTTGACTAACAGTGCCAGAAAGATCAGGGCAAGAGCTTCTGGAGTTGCTCCCCGCAACCCTTCAAAGGCAAAGGAATGATTGGCCTGATAGACTAAAATTGCGCCGATCAGATAAAACAGCATGGCTGTATTGCTGATCAAAAGATAGCGCAAGGCTACCCAAATTGAGCGGTCGGTTCGGGGATAGGCAATCAACAGAAACGCAGCAATACTAATTACCTCTAATGCTACGTATAAACTGATCAAATCTGCACAGATAAATACGGCATTGACACTGCCATGTAAGATAATGGTTTGGGTATAAAAAAAAGCTGTTTTACCACTTTGCCAACAGTAGAGAATGACTGCTGCGGTTACCAGCCCATTGGTCAAGATAAAAAAGGCGCTTAATTGATCTACTAGTAATGTGACACCGAAATTATCCAGCAGCTTTAGGCTTAATGGCGATTTTGTGAGAAATAGCTGTGTCCCATATTCAACCGAAACCATGGCAACCCCTAGGGCGAGGTATCGGTCAAATTTGGGGAATAGATAAATGCTGAATCCCACAAATAGCGGTAGGGCAATCCAGGGAATCGTAATGGTACTCATGGGGTGTTATTCTTCTCGATCTCGTTGCTTTCCAGGGTGGGATTGTCCCGTGCCAGTTTCATAACACCTACTAGCATCAAGGCTTGAATCGAAAAGCCGATCACAATTGCTGTCAAGATCACTGCCTGGGGCACCGGATCTGCGTAAGCCCTATTTTCGACGTTGGAAAGAATAGGTGTGAATAAACCATCTCGGGATGCCACCAACACGTAATAGGCAATCACCCCCGTGCTCATGATATCCATAGAGATGATTTTCATAACCAGGTTCTTTTTAAGGATGATGCCGAAAAATCCGCACAATATTGTGGCAAATATGAATGCTTCTAACACGGGTTTTTGCCTATTGGGTAAGGGTTGGTGGTAATTATCTTTATACAATAATACTGTCGAACAGTGCTATAAAATATATAGCACGTTTTAATAGTGCTAGGAACGATTGACACTATTGATAAGTGCCTAGGGAAACCATAGACTCATGCCACACCAAGGTTTTGGTTTGAGCTTGGGATTGGGAAAAATACGGGCAAGAGCAGATGACAGAATCGACTCATGGCAAATCAATGGTTAATCTCAGCCCTGAGGATGCCAGGGATACAGTTAGCAATACAGTTGGAAGCTTGCCAACTAGTGAAGGTGTGCCGCCGAAGGATTTCTACACTTGGGATCGGGATGCATTAGCCGTGAATCTTTTGGATTTATCAGTACCATTTGAATTGGTTGGGCGGCAAGCACAATTCCAGCGCATCACTCACGTTTTAGCCCGTGATGGCAACCTGCTGATTGTGGGAGTGCCGGGAAGCGGACGGCGGACTTTGGTAAGGCGGGCGGCACGGGAAGTTGGAGTTAAAATCCTGGAGGTTGACTGCATCCGGGTTACGGATGGTCAGCGCTTCGTGCAACTGCTGTGGGAGAGCATAAACCAGACGTTTCCAATGGCAACAGTTCAAGCTCTAATGGCAGATTGGATTGAAGGTCAGGCAGCGGAATTATTTGTCCTGAAGGATGAAGGCATTGGCACAGAGGGACTTAAACCGGTTCGGATCCAGAGCAAAGAGCTGCAACGGAAAGCATTTGAAGTATTACTCGATCTGCTGCAAAGGTTAGCTGAATCTGAGGGGGAACGGGTAGTGTTGATTTTGGAAAGCTTCCCCCACATCCGCTCTTGGGATCGTCATGGGGTGTGGGAAGAATTTTTGCGGAAACAGATCGAGGGTCAGACTCAGGTAAGTTATGTGCTAGTAGCAACAATCGCAGAAACCAGCATTTATCCCCATGAACCGGGGAATAATTTGGAAATCGTGCAGCTGGCTCCTTTAGCTGATGATGTGGTTGCGGCTTGGGTCACTGAAGTTTTGCATACGCAACGGCTGACCTTCGATCCGCGATCGCAAGCACTGGAAATCTTTGTCAATGCGGTGCAAGGACACTTCGGTGATGCTTCGGCACTGGTGCGACGCCTCAAGTCCGTACGAGTGTCTGATGGGCTAATTCGTGATGGCCATGTTCAGCAGGCCATCCAAGAACTGCTAGGGGACTTATCCATGGTCTTCGAGTCATTACTGATGCTGCTTCCAGCTAATCAAGCCCATCTTTTAGAATCCCTCGCCCTAGACCCTACGGACAAGCCACAAAGTCGAGATTATATTCAAAAGCATTACCTATCAAGAGGGGGTTCTCTCCAAGGAGCGATCGCTGGATTGCAGCACAAAGGTTTAATTTATGGCTCCGGGCAAGGCTACCGACTCGCTTTACCTCTGTTTGCTTTGTGGCTTTGCAAGCGGCTGAGTTGATATCAAATTCAGTAGATGCACCTCAAGTAGCGTAGCCCTTCGGGCTAATCGCTTTTAGCGGAACCTGAGGCAACAATCCCTATTTATGCAATCCACTATAGTTTTTATAAATGAAATGTAAACAAGCATTACAGTTTTTGACATTACCAAAAATCCCTATATACTTGATTAAGTATTACCTCTTGCCTCTTGCCTCTTGCTTTTTCCAAGGGCGAGTTTGTTCACAACTCAAATATAAATGCTATAGTTTGATTTTAGTTTTCTGGCTTTAATGATAGTTTGGGATTTTTGTCAAGTACATTTTAAATAAACTTTACATCAGCTTACCCTTGCCTCTTACCTTTCCCAAAGGCGAGTTTGTTCACCTATTAAATATAAATGCTATAGTTTTACTTTAGTTTTATTTTTGTCACTATAGTTTTGTATTTTTGTCAACTACATTTTAAAAAAAATTTAGATTAGCTTACCCTTTAGCCACTCATTTAATAATAATTATTTTTAATAACACATATTTTTTTTAGAGGGGTCAACAAGCCATGATTCTTATTCAGTCTGGCTTATAGCTTCCTGCTCACCCCCCTCAGATATTGGGCGCTGCCAAGAACTCAAGGGAGGGAAGGACACAGTAATTTTTGGATAACTTTATATAGCAGTTGCCAGGGCAGTTAGGACATGACAAAAGTCTCAAACCTAAGTAAGCGCAAGAGTTTGACTTCTGACTTCTGACTTCTGACTTCTGACTTCTGACTTCTGACTTCTGACTTCTGCTATATGGACTTTTCTGGATAGGGGCAATGGAGTGTTGGTCTAATTTAGCAAAATTTTTAATAAAAATAAATATGAATAAGTGACTTAGTTTTTACAGGGGGCAACAAGCCATGATTATTATTCAGTATGCTTTATAGCTTCCTGATTACCCCCTCATAGACGTAAATTTTTATACCACAAATAAGAGTTATTTTTGATAAACAACATTTCAGCCTGTTTCGTTGCCCCTTCAGGCTTCATAGGACTTGATATTTTCCAGTAAATGAATTACCTTTATATCCGGAGCGTAGAAAAAAATACATGGGTAGCAAATTGAATTATGTTCCCATCATTCAGATAGCTGTATTGGCTTTATTTACGGAGCCATTACTTCCAAAGTTTGAAGTAGCTAAGTTAAACACGGTGCTTAACACTCCATAATTTCTTGGATTATTCCTATACTCGATTATCTCGAGTATAGGTATGGGTAACTCCAACTAATACCCGATAGAGATAATTCCCCTTCAAATAATCTCCAGGATTATAGTGGGGATAGTATGCAAATTTTCGTTCCAAAGTAAAGCAATAGTAAAGCAATTTTTAATAGGGAAAATGCATCTACAGTCTAAAAGCCTTACGTCAGACAAAATTTCAAAATTCATCAGCCAAAATACTTATCCTATGAATTGTCAGATCCAGTAGGTATTTCAAAATAGGATGCGAATACGGCATTGCTGAATCAAGGAATGAATATGAGTGGGGTGGGCATCCTGCCTGCCCGAAAATCTAAGGAACGGGCAAGATGCCCATTCCACGCAAGATGCCCATTCCACAGCAAGATGCCCGTTCCACCTTACTCTTAAAATCATTCCATTATTAAGCAAGGCTGGATTATTCAGCGCAGTTTAGATATTAATGGCGTTGAGGTTGCCCATGGTTTTTCGGCGACCAAATACAACATGCAACTGGAACATAACACCAAAGAGTGGACAGGAGTCAAAATATGAGCAAAAGTCAAACGAGCATTAAATTTGTCACTCCCGAGATTGTCCGTGATAAAGATTACGATGCTGTAATCGTGGGAGCGGGAGTAGCTGGAGCCATTGTCGCCAAACAATTGAGCCAACAGGGCAAGACTGTCTTAATCCTTGAGGCGGGAACTGGTCAGGCTTTAACCCTTGAGGGCTTTCAAAGTCACGTCGAAACCTTCTACGGCGCTGTGGAGAAAAACTCCAACTCTCCGTATCCCAGAAATCCCAATGCCCTTAGCCCCACTGATGATGTTCTGCGATTCCCTGAGGCTGATGATCCGAGGCACTATTTTAAGGAGGAAGGTCCCCTCCCTCTGAGTGGTTCCTATACGCGGGTCTTGGGTGGGACAACCATGCACTGGGAAGGGAAAACTATACGGATGATACCGGACGATTTCAAGTTACGCACCAACTACGGACAAGGTCTTGACTGGCCAATTAGCTATGAAGATCTTCAACCCTATTACCGTCAAGCAGAGTATGAGCTTGGGGTTTCTGGGAACACAGAAGAACAAGCAAATCTAGGTGTCCCCTTTATCCCTGGCTATGTCCTGCCCATGAAAGAGCTTCCCCCTTCTTATTTAGATCAGAAAGTGAGTGAGGGACTTGGTGACGCTACCGTTGACCTTTATGGCGAGACCTTTAGTTTAGGACTTAGTACTTTCCCCCAGGCTCGTAATAGTATCCCTAACCCTGATTACAAAAGACCTGGTTTTAAACCGAATGAGTTGCGCCCCCATAACTTTGTTCCCAAGGGAGTTGCCAGTGTCAATCCGGTTGAGTATGGGGAACGGTGCCAAGGAAACGCTAACTGTGTACCCATCTGTCCGGTTCAAGCCAAGTATGATGCCCGAAAAACCCTAAATACCATCGCCTTTCCCGAGCGCGTGCATCTACTTCCCAAGGCTGTCGCTTTTAAAGTTGAAGTTGGGGAAAACGGTCGTGTCACCGGTATTCACTTTAAGCACTATCAGGATAAAGATTCTCCCAACCATACCGATGGAATTGCCACAGGAACTTTATTTGTCTTAGCAGCTAATGCGGTGGAAAATGCCAAGTTAATGCTGATTTCTGGACTACCTAGCAGTAGTGGATTCATGGGTTGGTATCTAATGGATCACCCCTACCTCTTAGCAAGGGGCTTGATGCCTGACGTGACTGGTACTCTGCGAGGTCCTCAGGTTACATCAGGCATCAGTCACTTTCGTAAAGGTAAGTTTCGTCACAATCAATCCGTATTCGCCATGTCTATCCACAACGATGGTTGGGGATGGTCTGGTACGGATCCCACTAAGGTGGTGCGATATGCTGTTGATCAAAATATCTATGGAAATCAACTGCGTCAGGAATTGATTAGTAAGATCTCACGGCAGTTACTGCTGGATTTCATGTGTGAATTACCCGCCGAGTCCAGTAACCGAGTCACTATTGATGACCAATATAAGGATCAACTAGGTATTCCTCGTCCAGTTATTCACTTTAACATCCCTAATTACACCAAAAACGCCATCGTTTTCGCCCGAGAGCTCTCTCGTACGATCTTTGAGCGTTTAGGAGTCAAAGATCATACTAACTATGATGAGCAACCCCAAGACCCTGCTTATTTTTTTTATGAAGGTAACGGCTATTGGACTCGAGGAGGAAACCACTTTGCGGGAACCCACGTTATGGGAACGAATAAATCTGACTCTGTTGTTGATCAGAATCTGCGTTCTTGGGACCATGAGAATCTCTACATGGTTGGTGCAGGAAGTATGCCTTCTATTGGCAGTTCCAATACCACATTGACTCTGGCTGCGTTAAGTTTTAAAGCTTCTGAACAAATGCTTAAGGACTTGAAAAACCTTGAGATTTAAAACAACCAAGCGCACTGATTTCACAACCCTTGAAACTATTGCCAGCAGAGGTATTATTGATGACTGATTATAAGTTGATTACAACGGTTGAAGACCTGCATTACTATCTCAAGCAGGCCATGGTCATAGAACATGCAACTCTTCCCCCTTATTTGACAGCCCTTTACTCTCTCAAACCAGGCTCAAATCTAGAAGCGTTCCACATTATTCGAGACATTGCTGTGGAAGAAATGCTTCATTTAACCTTAGCAGCCAATGTGTTTAATGCAGTTGGGGGAAACATTGAAGGCGTTTTGACCGACCCTGAATTTGTTCCTAGCTATCCCGCTGGAATGCCTACAAATCCCCAGGAAGATCCATTTGACATTAACTTAGGCAAGTTTTCCCAAGACGCAGTGGAGACGTTTCTTAATATTGAACGTGCTAAGCATGTGTCTGAAGACAAACCATTAGTCCCAGCTCGACCCAGGCCAACATTCAAGCACAGTATTTTGAAACTTCTTGGCCAAGAAGAAGATCTGGGCTATTACAGCATTGGGTTGTTCTACACAGAGATAATCCGTGGCTTATATGAACTAGATAAAGAGTATAAGGCTGAAGGTCATAATCTCTTCAGTGGTAATGCTTGTAAGCAAATTACTCCTGAATATTACTATGACGGTGCAGGAGATATCGTCAAGGTAACGGATCTTGATTCTGCCCTCAAGGCTTTATACGTTATTCAAACCCAAGGTGAAGGGTCTGGAAGCGAAACGATCTATGATTCTGAAAAGAAACTTTGCCATTACTATCGTTTTCAACAACTAAAGTTGGGTCGATACTATGTGATAGATCAAGATGATCGCGATCATCCCACCGGTAAAACCTTTAACGTTGATTGGGGAGAGGTTTATCCCGTCATGGAAAATCTTACCCTGAGTAAGCTCAGACAATATTGTGAGACAGATTCAGAGTTATATATTCACGCCCAGGAGTTCCAGGAAGCTTACAGTGACTTCCTCGCAGAGATTGAAGAGTCCTTTAATGGTAATCCTCAACAGTTGCTTCCTGCGGTGGGCAAAATGTTCCGACTCAAAGAATTGGCTAATAGTCTGATTCGTAATCCCATTCCAGGGTCTGGTGGCTTGCATGCTGGTCCGATTTATAAGTGTGATTAAAGAGCATTGGAAGTAAAATTTTTCAAAGCCAAATTTAATGGGAGTAACCCAAAGCTAACAATTTTCTGGAGGTAAATAACAAGTGGATATTGAGAAAGATGAGTTGATAGAGCATTTCCTTGATTTCTCCGTAGTAGTTACCGGATTTTCTCGGTTTGATCTGCTAGGAACTGGACAAGCGGAGCTTTACTATCAAACCGTTGAGACAAAAATTGGTAAACCAATATTGAAGGAATTACTCGACACCTTTCATGATCTTGACCTGAAGGCACAAAAGAACTATAAGCCTTCTATTTTAACTGAGGGACTACATTCTGATATTCTGGCTTATTGGAAACTAGGACCTATTGCCCGTAACATCATCAAACTCTGGTATACCGCTACCTGGTATGAACTTCCCGATCAATCGGGGAAAGATTTTGGTGTAACCCTAGTAGATAATAAGACCTGTATTCCCAGTCCCCAAGCCTATCCCGAAGGACTGGTGTGGCGCGCAGTTGGGGTTAATCCCCCTGGGGCCAAAGCACCAGGATATGGAACTTGGAGTGAAGAGCCTTCCGTTAGCCTCAGTTAATTAAGAGCAGTTTTCATGTGGGGTGGGTGGGATGGGTCTCAAGTTTGGCAGAAGGTTTTAAATTGATGTTTACTGCCTCCATCTTAACACTGCTGTGAGACGTTATTGCTTGGAATACAACTCTAGTTAGAGAACATGAACATTAAACCTTGGTTTACGCGAATCTCTGCTTTTGGATTAGTGATTCTCCTTAGCTTGACGGCATTTAGTTTGCCAGCTAAAGCTTTCCGCCAAGATAGTGCAACTGCAACCCAAAATGCTCTAGAGCAGTTGCTGACGACAAATGAATGCAATGGCTGCGATCTATCGGGAGAAGATTTATCCGGTAAAGATTTATATGGCAGCGCACTCCTTGGCGCTAATCTTTCAGGAGCCAATTTATCGGGAGCATTGCTTAATGAAGCAAAGCTAAATGGATCAAATCTAACCGAAGCAAATTTATCATACGCATATATGCTGGGGATAAAGTTACAAGATGCCATTCTAATCAATGCCGATCTCTCCAACGCAAAATTGATTAATGCCAAGATGATTAATGCAAAATTATCCGGTGCCACTCTAACAGGAGCTGATCTAGAATATGCCATCATCTCTGATGCGGTTTTGTCCAATGCGATCGCCCAAGATGCAGATTTCAAAAACGCCAATTTATCTGACTCTGATTTATCCAGTGGTGATTTTTCTAATACTCTGATGGAAAGTGTGTTTTTATCAGGGGCTACTCTTAAGAACACCAACCTATGCAACGCCGATCTATATGGTGCAACGATGCCTGACAATACTATGTATAATGGAGATGTGTCCAGCTATGAGGCATTAGATTGCCCTTAAGACCGTAGATTGAGTCAAGATTTCTAGAATCGAATCAAGAAACAGATAGTGGTTTTCCTGTAGGTTAAGTATAATTCCAAGTTCTGGATTTTAGGGAGTAGGAAGTAGCACTGCCTCAGTATTTCCTATTCCCTAAAAACCGAGAACTATGTACTTAATAAAACTCCAAACCGCTAGATTACAAAGTCATTGTCAAGACTAGTAAAAACGACGAAATTGTCATGACACAGAAACCAGCAAAAATGAAACAACAAGTACAAACTTTTGATACTGAACCGAAGGAGCTAAAATCCTTTTTGAAACAAATCAGCCGTTTGTTGATTGCCTTAGCTATGGCGCTCCTAATCGGGATAACTACCGCACTTCCTGCCAATGCCAATGCTACAGTTACTTTTGAAAACGCCAACAACGTTCGTTTAGGCATTACCCCCACAGGTTGGAGTAATAGTGACGACCTCACTATTGATACTAATCCTCCCATACCCTACCAACAAATCCTCAGTGAAATAGCGCTATCAGGATTTGAAGGTACTCAAGGTTCACCTAAATTTCCCAGCAAAGAGGAATTGAAACCGGAACTAGACCTCCGTGGTTTAACGATTTCTGAACCTTGGGTAGGGACTTACTTCACCCTTGGCGATGAAGGCAAACGAGAAAGTGAAAGGATCTTTGATGATCAGATACAATTCATGAAAGGTTTTGACAGTAACATTATTGTTGTTGCCGAACTCGGTGGTGCTGTTCATCAACAACCGATTGATCCCTTAAAAAACCGACCTAGTTTTAACAATGACCAATGGACAAAATTAATTGAGGGATTAAATTACTTGGGTGGAGAAGCATCTAATCAAAATATGCAGTTAGTTTACCATCCCCATGTGGGAACGGGAGTAGAAACTCCGGCAGATATCGATAGATTAATGAATGGTGCGACCGATTTCGAATTACTCCTCGATACCGGTCATCTTTACTATGCAATTGCCCAAAATACCAGTAAAACGTCGACTGAAATTCTTGCAGACATACAGAATCTTGTCACTACCTATGCTTCTCACATCAAGCACGTTCACCTGAAAAACATTCGTGAATCAGTGTTAAGGGACTCTATCAATAATGGATGGAGTTTCCTAGACTCCATTCGAGCAGGAGTGTTTACTGTTCCTGGTGATTCTGAAGGGGTGATTAATTTTAATCCTATCTTGAAAACACTTGCTGATGCTAAGTATGAAGGATGGTTGATAGTTGAAGCGGAACAAGACCCCAACACAACCATGGGATACGACCCATCAAAAACTCCTTTGGATTATGCATTGATGGCGCGAGACTATCTCTGTGAACAGACCGGGTTATAGTTCTATTCAACCCTAGTAAAGCAGATTAAAGCTTTGGGGTAGGTGCCTAACTTAACCCCAGCAAGCGGTGCGACCCCGGTGATTCGCAATCACCTAGGGAACGCGCACCAAGAGATGGTTGACAGGTTTGTGGATTCCTGGGTTTAACACCAATAAAAATCCACTCCCCATCATTAAAACCTAGCTATTCCCAGAAAATAAAATGAGCAACTCCCCATCTTTACCTGATATTTACATCAGTTTCTTTATGTTTACTACTGATATGAAACCTAATGATGAGGAATATAGGAACGAAATAGTACGGCATATTAAAGAGTTAAAAGGTTATGGTTATAGTGGGTTTGAGTTTCCCATTGCTCCTACTTCTGAAGAAGATTTCAGCCAAGATATCCAAAATTATCAGGAGTTAAGGAAATACATAGACGCTAAAGAGTTGTCTGATGTTAAGATATCCACCAATGTAGGAGCAACCGAAACTTTCGATCCTAGTTCTTCTGATTCCCAACAACGGCAAAAAGCACTGGAATATCTGAAATCAAGGGTTGATATTACAGCCGCTTTAGGGGGTGAAATTATGATGGGGCCAATTGTTATTCCCTATGGTGTTTTCCCTGGTATCTGGAGCGATGAACTGCAAGAACATTTAAAAGAACGCTATGACAATGCAAAACCTATTCTCAACCAATTAGGCGAATATGCTCAAGAAAAAAATGTAAAATTAGCCATAGAACCTATTACTCATTGGGAAACTCCTGGACCAAATAAATTATCTCAATTAATAGAATTTCTTGAAGGTGTTACAAGTAAACAAGTGGGAGTTGTAATTGACAGCGCCCACGAAATATTAGATGGAGATGGACCAGAAAAATTCTCACGACAAGTTGCCAATTTAGCGCAACAAGAACGGCTACATTATATTCAAGTTTCACCTCCTGATCGTGGCGCAATTCATACCAGTTGGCTACCCTGGCAGGAATTTCTCACACCAGTTTTAGAAGTATATAAGGGACCAATTGCTGTAGAAATTTTCAATGCCATTCCTGCCTTTGTTGACTCCCTACGTTTGTCTCGACGCAAGTTTTGGATACCAGGACAAGATGACCCTAATTCCTATCCCAGTGCTTATGAAATCGCCGAGAAAGCTATCAAAGCAACCAACAATGAAATTACCAAAGTTCTAGGCAGTTCCTAACTGCTATTGGGGGTAATAGTTAAGTCAATAAAGTTAACTATTACCATTATTAAAAACATTTTTTATTGCAATTATGATCATGAAAAAAATATTAGATAATAAAAGAATTATTTCGCTCTTTATTGTGTTTATACTTAGCTTTTGCTGGGTATTTTTACAGGAGGGACAAGCGATCGCCTGTGAAACAATCGAGACAGAGCAAGAAGTGGTGCCAATTGAGGAAGAACCCTATCATCACTTTGAGTACGAGAACCAGTATCTGCGAGTTTTTGATGTTATTTTTCCTCCAGGCTATAGGACATTACCTCACACTCACGCAAAAGATAATGTTGCCATTGTTATTAATGGGGGACTCCATAAAATAGAAAAAGTGGGTGGTGAGCCTCCAGAAGAACTCGTCGAACCTGGAGTTGGAGAGGCTTTATTTGCTTGTGCCTCAGACGAACCATACACACACACAATTACAAATCTAGACAATGAAATATTACGATTTAAAGATGTTGAAATCCTATCACCATTAGAATTATCGGAAGACGATATGGCAACCGAGAATTTGCCTGAACATGAGATAATCCTTGACAACGAGGAAATGCGTGTTTATCGATTAAATCTCCAACCAGGTGAATCAACAGAACTATTGACTCACAACTTCCCATTCCTTACTGTTGCAATTTCCCCAGGCACAGTAGAGGTAGAAACACCACAAGGGAAGTCACAACCAAAAGAGTTCAAGCCAGGAGAAATCTGTTGGCATACAGACCCATCAAAATACATATTGAAAAATATTGGATCGACGAGTTTCGAGAAAGTCGATATTAAGTTGAAATAGAGAGTCTTAAGATGGTTAGCTTTTTATCCGCTTTCTCCCAAACTTCTCTATACCGTTTCTAGGACTCATGAGGTACACATTATTTTTTCCCTCTTCCCTTTTCCCTTTTCCCTCTTCCCTGCTCCCTGCTCCCTTCTCCCTAAAAACCAGAAATTTGTACCTCACAATTCGTAGAATTGCTATATCTGTGCATCAATCATCAGTAAAATACAGTCATTCTAATGCTTTAGAAACTTAAAAAAGGATAAAAACTTGCTTCTTTCGTACTTTCTATGCTAAACTCTAGCAATTCTCTTTCCCATGAGGTACAAAGGGATCCCCCTAAATCCCCCTTAAAAAGGGGGACTTTGAGGTTGAAAAGTGTACCTCATAAATGCAATAACCGCTATAATAGCTAATTTATTGATATAATCTTAAAATAACTAAAATTATTTGTAAGCATTCAGCTATCAGCTATTAGTTATTAGCTTATGGGTTAGGTCACAGGTTTCCAGCCTGTGCCACAGTACTTTTGAATAAAGTAAGCTGACTACTGACCACTGACCGCTTACTGGTATTGAAAATTTTCTGCATAACTATTGGTGATTACCCCGATAAGTCTATAGATACTTAGAAATCAGCTATTAGCACTCAGCAGTCAGCAGGTCTGACGGGGTGACAAACAGCCGGGGGCCTTAAGGCCACGCGTGCGCGTTCAAAGCCTTACAGGGTGACCGGGTGTGGGGTGAGGGCGAACGGGAACCCACCCCTAACCCCTCCCAGGAGGGGAAAGATCAGGAGCTGGCTAGGTGGCATTGGATCGTTTAATCAGGTTTCGGAGCGATTGTTATCCCACCGGATCACTCCAAATTCCCTGTCTTGATGCAGTCGCTCATGGGGGAAACCACGGCAGTTGCTCATGGGGGGAACCCCCAAGACCGCACTGCCTCCCCTGTTCCGAAGCTGCATCGCTTCTATTTTCCCCACCCCCTACCCCCTACACCCCACACCCTGTCTAGTTTAATGCCTTGTTGTCACCCCCTGAGCAGCAGGTAGTGCCTTAGCTGAATGCTTACAAATATTTGACCGAATTTTCTTTGAATGGTCATCCTGACAGCTTGGTTCCTGGAGTAGGGGAAATGTTCCGACTCAGGGATTTAGCTAATAGTCTGATTCGTAAGCTCATTCCCGGAAACGAAGATGCCTGTCATGGTGCTCCGATTTATCGGTCGGACGAACAGTAGAAGTCGGAAGTCAAATTGGTTCGACCCAATTGAATGGGATCAACGCAAAGCTAAAAAATTGGCGTTGCTGAATATAAAAATGGTTTACTAACGTCGTTTTGAGCAGATTCCTAAAAAGCCTCCTCAACCAGGACAAGAAGCGGTTCGCGCTAAATTAAAAGCCTGGAAAATCAAGCGTGAATTTTCTCGATGAAATTCCTTCGATAGTCCCTTCAAAACTATCCCAAATTTCCTCCGCACAGGTGGCATCGCCTCAGCACGGGCAAATGCCTGTTTGATTATCTGTGAAGCTTTCTCTATTTCTTCAGCAGTAGGTGGGGCTATTTCTTCCCCCTCCCAGTCTACTATCAATAAATCGTTGGGACTACAGTGAAAGAAAGCACAGAGTTGAGCGAGGTTAGTAAAAGCGATCGCCTTTGGCGCAGCGAAGCTGATCGCACAAGCGCGGAAGCTAAGGCCGTAGGCCACGCTTTGCGAACGCGTGACTCCCATTCGCTTCCCCATTTTCTAGTTCCCTTAATTCTTGCCGATCGATTCCCGTAGATTCAGAAATTTCTTCGTAACTGATATTTCCGGAATTAACTCTTAATTGTGCTAGTTTAGTTGTGACTTTCATCTGGCAAACTGACCTGCTAGTTTCGATTTTATGAAATTATATACCGGTTATCATAGAAATCAGGTACACAGGATTTTTTCCCGATTCCCGATTCCCGTTCCCCTCCTGGGAGGGGTTAGGGGTGGGTTCCGATTCCCGATTCCCGATTCCCAACAGGAACACTGGTAGACCCCAATGGTGATAACAAACCACTATAGTCCCGAATCATTCACCCTCCTCATCGACCGATGGTATGACCAAGACCAATACCCAATACCCAATTCCAGGGTGAATGATGATAGGAAAGAATAATCCGTATTCCTGAAAACGTGAGCCATGTTGCCTCACCTTCGGGACCAGAAATTTATGGTCTAGCCCAGGTAGCAAAGACAGTTTATTACTGATGCTGCTTCGAGCTAATCAAGCCCATCTGTTAGAATCCCTGGCAAACACGACGCTACCGACAAGCCACAAACTCGAGATTACATTCAGAAGCATTACCTATCGAGAGGGGGTTCTCTCCAAGAAGCGATCGCAACAGATGCGAACGCGCCCCGCGTGACCTACGGTCAATCGCATTTTGATTCTGTGTTATATTTACTACTTTTTTGCTAGACTCTGGGTATTATCTATGATGCCCGAATGTTATGGTCTCTGTTGAGCAAGTAATCAAAGAAGCTTTATCTTTGCCCAGTGCATGGAGAGCATTGTTGGCAGAGAAGCTGGTTGAAAGTCTTGAGTTTGATGTAGACGAGAAACTGCAAACACTTTGGGTAGGTGAAGCTAAGAAGCGTCGAGATGAAATCCGAAGTGGTATGGTTCAGCCTATTCCTGGAGAGGAAGGGTTAGCTAGAGTGAGGGAACTTCTAGAGCCATGAAATAGGTCTTTCACCCAGCAGCCTTGACTGAATATGGTGAAGCAGTCGAGTTTTACGCAGAGCGTAGAGTTGAATTGGCACAGGCATTTATCAATGTAGTTGAGGATGCAATTTTCCGAATTGTTGCGTCACCAACTCGTTGGGCTGTTCTTGATGAAGATATTCGTCGATGTCTGACAGGTAAATTGGGTGCATCTCATTTTCGCTGTTTGGGTGGTGCGTTACGGGACGAGCTTTCCTAAACCTGACTACGAGGCAGAAAATGAGGGCTCCCCCTAACGCACCCTACGCAACTTTTTTACAAATATGAGATGCACCCCGTAAATTTCCCTACGGGATTTTATACACTATTGAGGAAGATTACATTTTAATTGTGGCGGTGATGCACTGTAGTCGTGAGCCAGGATATTGGAAAGAGCGTGTCAGGGAGAAACCATCAGATGCATAAAATGATCTGAGGTTTGGTACGTGATTCGGACAACTAAGCCGTTATAGCACTAAGGTTATAAGTTAAGACATTGCTTCTTCAGTACCTTTTATTATAAATTTACAGTTAAAAAACTCAGAAAGCTTACTGTACAAGGATACTTCTGCTATTCAACTAAAAAATTTTTTTTTAATACGGGCTCTTGCCACTGCTCCGTTCCCGTGGCCCACGGCCTTAGCTCCCTAAAAACATGTATCTCACCTAATTGAAAACCGCTATATTTTAGTAAATTAAAACACAGTAACAATTTGATAATTTTTATAATACTTGCTAAAGTTTCAAATAAAGCTTTTACCTTGGCATTTAAACTAGCGAATAAAATCTTGTTATTGCAATCATTATTACTAACACAACATAAAACTTTTTTATTAATTGATCGCCTGGCGCGTGACTATTTATTGATGCGCGAAGACTAAGTTGCCGTTGGTGATAAACGATAAATAGTGAAAATAAAAATGTGCCGAATTGTGTAAAATATTGTAAAGTAAATGTGACATTTAGGCATTTTTCTGCCAGGAACGAAAAACAAAAAAAATGTTAATTATTGGAGGGAATAGCATTCTTAACGATATTGTCAATAGTGGTTTGTGAAAATTACTTAGGTTATGTATCTACTACGGGACAAGGTTCAATTCGTTAATACTATTGCCCATGAAGGCAAAGTTGTGGTTGTTGCCACCGATACAGACGGCAAGATTTGGTACACCATCAAGCAGGATGGGTTTGAAGACTCCTACCTCAACACCCCCGAAGACCAAAGGACAGGTTGGGAAGATTGGCAAGAACTGGAATTTCCTAATGAAGCACAGGATGACCAGTCCGTAATTGACAAAGAAACTAAGGAATTAACCCATCAGGCTGAGACCAGCACATTTATTCTGCGTACGCGCTACAGAACCCAGAATGAATCAGCAGCTTTTCCGGTACAGTTAGTTTCGGCAACAGGTCACCTCTATGTTTTTCGTCAATCTAAGGCAAATTCTACCGAAACGACTCCCAATACCTTATTGGTAGACCGTTTTGTCCTCGATGGCATGACCAATCAACTGGTGCGGAAGCTAGACGTGCGGTTTAAGCGATCGCGTCAGAAGTATCAACCCATCGCCAGTATGAAGAAAAATGCTAACGGTGGACTCTCAAATATTGATTCTTTAGATTTTCGCGATGCTGATGGCAAGCCTTTCTATGAACCGACCACTGAACTCACTCTGATTGAGAACCTTCACCAAGGTTGGTTTTCAGTGGTACTGTTACCGACCAATGAACACGACAAATACCGTTGGCACATTTTTGCTTACAACTCTCAAACTCAGAAGGTAGAATTAACCTCCATTCGCGCTTCAGCAGAGGGATTGTTTGATTTCAAAGACTATACCGTTTTAGAACCCAGACCCGAAGCTAAGAATGCTTTAATCCCTCGTTCTATTCCGGGTATTATTAAGCGCAAGCTGGATCTCAATGGTGTTGAGGTAGCTAATGGCTTGTCAGCAACCAAATACGATATCCAGAAAGAGCAGCAAACTAAAGATGGAATGCAACTGCTCAAAGGTTCCACCAAGGTCATGGTCGCAATTCCCACAAAACAGGGAAATGTGGCTGCCTTGAGTTTTGCTGTAGCAACAGATGGTACTTTGTCTCAGATTGATCAAAATCCCGACAATACTAACATTCTACGCAGTCAGAGTCGGGACTTACTTTTACCCTTAAATACCCTAGATGAAATTAAAGCGATTGGGGATTCGACACCACCACCCCAAGCGAAGATTACGGGTATAGAAAGAGGATATGAAGATAGAGTTCAGATTGTTTCTTCCCCATCATCGGGTTTAAAAACCGGCAATACGGTCAAAATTTCCAACACACAAAATTACAACGGTCATTATCAAGTCATCAGTATCGATGGTGATACTTTTGAAATTGCTGCCGATTGGGTGAACAGTGAAATTGGCAGTTGGGAAGTGGTGCCGAAAACAGAAACGGGTTTAGTCTTTGATGGCATCATTACTGAGGTGGAAAGAGTAGCCGATGGGAAGCTGCAAATCACGGCTCTCAATCATGGCTTACAAGCGGGTGATGAAGTCCAAATTGTCGATACCACTCACTATAACGGCATCTATGGAATTACCAAAATTGATGATCAAAACTTTACCATTGATAATCTTTTCTGGAAACCGGGTGAAGCAGTCAACCTGAAACTGGAATCCCGCAAGCGGCGCGGAGTGATGTTTAATGGTGTTGATGAGTATATCAAAACCCCAGCCCTAGAGTTAACCCCTCCTTCGGAAGAATTTTCCTTTGGATATACTTGTTCAGCGTGGGTTTATGTCTCAGCTACGGGTAGTGGCGAACAGATAATTATTGGAGAAGAAGACGAACACATTCAATTGCTGGTTAATAACGGCACTGTAGCGTTGAAAGTCAAGTGTGCCAATGGTGTGGGTCAAACCACAGATACAACTACGATTCCAACAGGTCAATGGGTTCACTACGCCGGGATTATTTCCTCTGATGCAGCCAGTGACAAAACCATCTTAACTCTGTGTAAGAATGGTCAGCAGGTGGGAACTCCGACAGAAGTGGCATCACTCTTTGATCCTCCCGAGAATTGGCAGCCTGAATTTTTGATTGGGAAATCCTTTGCTGGCAAGATTGCTGATGTACAAGTTTGGGATAAGGTTCGGACTGCTAAAGAAATCAAAGACAGCATGTACCTCCAACTTACCGGACGGGAAGTAGATTTAGTGGGCTACTGGCGACTGGGTGCAATCACTGGGGATACGGAAAGAAAAGTTGTTGATTTCTCCGTTTACGGAAACGACGGGACAGTTTATGGGGATGCCTTTGTGAGTGCGATTACTCTCAGTCGCACTTTAGGAGATGGAACTACCCAAGCTGTTAAATACAGCAATGATGATTTGGTGGCGGTGAGTGCCCGGGCTACCTATATCGAAACGTTTGAATTCAAAACTGACCCTAGCGTAAATCGGGAGCATCCCAGTTTGGCAAATCCATTGCTCAAACTAACGAAAATACTAGGGTTTGAAAGTGTTATGCACAAAAATGAGATGCTCCCTGTAAATCCGAATAATGTTGATGGTAAAAACGGCAAGTTATTTACGTTTTCCTATTGGGGTAAAACAAGCCGTAGTGCGAAAAAACGTATCGATTACAAACATTTTACGATTGAAACCAGTGACTTTCAGTCTTTAGGCAATGACTGGTATAAAGCCACCTGTCGTTTTACCGTACCCGATGGGGTGGCAATGATCCGTAGCTTTGAACTGGGTAATGTTAAAGGTACATGGTCAACGTTGGAGATTCGTAAGCATCGGATTCAGTTACTATCTGATAGCATTACTGAGGTTAACTATACAGATAGCGTTAGTTTATCGACCTTGGCAGATAACTATGCTGAGTTACCGGGAAAATTAAAGATATTAGAGCAGAAAGAACGGGAAGAAGCGGTACTACTAAAGGAAAAGCGGAAACTGGAAGACAAGATTGCCCTACTAGATAATTTGCCTATCTTACAACAACAAGTAGCAGCATTAAAAACAGAGGTGGCATCCCTTCAACAGCAAGAGCAAACTCTCAGATCTGAATATGATCAAGAAGTCGCCAATCCTTTTAATTATGAATGTCATCTCAGTGTCCAAGTAGAAAAGTCTTGGTTGGGAATACATTGTGACCCGCCTCAACCTGATAATGATGGTCTGGGAGTGATAGTGTGGAAGAGCGGAAATGGAAATTTATTCCGATTTCAGCAACAAGAAAATCCTGGTCAGGCCTACCTGTCAGTCAAAGTTAAAAACAAGTGGAAAAAGATAGTAGTTTATAGGAAATACAATAATATATATTATCAGAACGATGATGCCATCAATGAAAACATCAAGGGAAATTTATTTAAATTTGAAAAAAACCGCAATTTTTACTACTTACAGACCCAAGTAGACAGTTCTTGGGAAAGAGTAACAGTTAGCAGTAATCTGGTAGGATGGATGGAGTGGAATACAAGTAATGGAACTTTGGGCTATGGTACGTCTCCATTTGGATCGTCTCCAACTTTATTTAAGATAAGTAGAACCAGTCAAACAACCAACAACAGGATTCAAACAGCTCAAACAGCATGGGAAAAGAAAGAAGAAGATTTCATAGAAAAGCAAGATGAACTAACTCAACTCCAAGATTTACTTGCAGCAGGTTTATCTGAAAAACCGACGCTGGAAGCTCGTCTTCAAGAAGTTAACCATCAACTGACTCAACTTCAAAGTGATTTAAATACTGCCAATACAACAGTAATCAACACAATCAGAACTACTCAACAAACCCCCCAAACCCTACCAACACTCCATACTGTCAGTAAAGGTTCCCAAAAAGGTTTAGTTACCAAAGGGGCATTACTAGGATTTGTCTCTCCTGCGACGCGCATCGCAGCGATTGAAAGCTGTGAAGGTAACGTGCAACTGAGCTACTTTGACAATCAAGGTCGGATGCGCTTGACAAATTATGACGCTACCTCCGATAGTCAAAATACTACTTTTGAACAGTGGCTCCCCGATCAACTTCCTGTTGCTCTCAACTTTGCTGGTGCTAACGACAAAATTGAGTTGGCAAATCCGGTTTTTTTGGGCGATTCATGGACAGTAGAAACCTGGTTTTACTTTGGATATGAGCCTGAACGACAAGTTTTAATGGGTAGCACAGATGGTGATTCTCCCGTAGTGATTGAAGACAAGTCAAAACTGGGAACACGGGTTGATGGAGTCTTTTATGATAGCGGCTATAATCTGGAGCGATTAACTCCCGGATGGCATCATCTAGCGGCTGTTGGCAAAGATTCTACCACCATCTTCTATATCGATGGTCGTCAAGTCGCTGATGTTAAGCAAGCATTCATTGATGCAGCAACTGATGATGCAAGCATTGAGCAACGAAAAACAACAATCTGCCAAGCTACTAATATTGGTATCTCTACCATTGGTAATAGTACCACCGGTTCTGAGCAATTTGGCAAATTGGCAGAAATTCGAGTTTGGAATTTGGCTTTAAGTGAAGCAGAGATTGCGATTAACAGCAAAACTCGACTCAGTGGTAACGAACCCGGATTAGTAGCTTACTATCCCTTGAACGAAGCCACAGGAACTGAAGTAAGAGACCTAACGGGTAGTGGTAACAAGAGTACAGATACTGATAACAAGAGTACAGATACTGATAACAAGAGTACAGATACTGATAACAAGAGTACAGATACTGATGCGGCTACCATTGAAAATCTGGGACATCAGGTGATGCAGTTTGATGGGGTAGATGATTACATTGAGATCTCAGGCTACAAAGGGATAACAGGTAATAATTCCAGGACTGTTGAAGCTTGGATCAAAACAACCATCAACAATCCAGTAATAGTTTCATGGGGAACAGATAGTCAGACAAAAAAATGGGTATTTAGGGTGCAAAACTCCAATGGCACTAAGGGCGCGATTAGAGCAGAAGTTAGTGGTGGCTATATCGTTGGCAATACAGCAGTTAATGATGGTCAATGGCATCATGTAGCTTGTACTTTTTCTAGTAGCGACCCGGCTAATATCAGCAGTGTCCAACTCTATGTTGATGGTCAGCTAGATACCAGTAATACTAAATTAGAAACGCAGGTCAATACAGCTAGTGGAGATGATGTAAGAATTGGTACAGATTTTATTAACCGTTACTTTAATGGTCAAATGGCCGAAGTCCGCATTTGGAACAAAGCCCGCACGGCTGAAGAAATCCAAGCGGATATGTCCCAACGCCTAACGGGTCAAGAGTCAGGTTTAGTTGGTTATTGGCAATTAAATGAAATCCAATCCGAAGGAGATCAACAAAAGGTTCTGGACCTCACAGGTAACAACAATCACGGCACGGTCAAGGGAGCAATCCTCTTTGATGACAATACCTTGCCTATTAGCAGCAATACTGATAGTGCCAATAGTGGTACAGTAACTGATGCTATTAGCGGTAATAACGGTACTGTTATTGGTGCTATGTGGTGGGGTTGTGCGGCTCCCATTGGTAATCTAGGACATAAGGTAATGCAGTTTGATGGGGTGGATGATTATGTCGAAATTCCCATTGTAAATGTAAATAGTTTGAATATTTCCAGTAGCATTACAATTGAAAGCTGGATTAGGATAAAGCGACACAAGAGTATAGAGTCAAGAGCCACTAGCGATCAAGTCATTTTTAATTTGGGAAATCAGCCTTTGTTCAATGTATTCGGACCATATCACACTCACCCTGGTATCCTGGAATTCGGTTGGGGTGGTGTATCACCCACGTGGAGAACTGGTAGCCAAGTAGTAGACGACGGTCAGTGGCATCATGTCGCCACAACCTATAATGGAGCAAAAGTGAAGATTTACGTGGATGGAGAACTAGATATTTCCAGGGATACAACTGGTTCTTTCGCTTTAAGCAATAACCTAATCATTGGTGCATTATCAAGATCAAGTTCTTCAAATTCCCGAAACTTAAATGGAAGTCTGGCCGAAGTCCGTATCTGGAATACCGCCCGCACGGCTGAAGAAATCCAAGCGGATATGTCCCAACGCCTAACCGGTAAAGAGTCAGGTTTAGTTGGTTATTGGCCCTTAAATCACATCGAACCAGAAGGAGATACGCTCAAAGTTCGTGACCTCACAGGTAACAATCACGGCACGGTCAAGGGAGCAACCCTCAAAGATGACAATACCTTGCCGATAGGCAGCAATACTTTAGTCAGTGCAGAGTACAGCACCATTACCATAGACAAAGTTACCAATCGGAAATCTGCCATTATGCGGCGTTTCCTCGCCAGCCCTGCCCTCAATGGTGTGGAATTATTGCCAGACAAGCGAATTGAAACACTAGAACTCAAATGGATTGGTAATGCTCAGTTTGCTCCTACCCTCCTCGGTTATATTGAAGGTGCGCCCCCAGTTCCCAGCGAAAATCTAACTGTCGAGATTGATTACACCAGTGCAACTTCAGTGGAATTAGCTATGTCTGAAGATGTGGAGTTTAGCTGGAATCGCTCTCAGGATGTAGGTTTGGGAGCATATCTTGAGCTATTTTACGGTGCGGCTGGTGACGTCTATGGTGGTATTGGAGTTGAAACAAAACTCGGAGAATGGAAAGCGGGTTTTAAAGGGAACCTTGACTCTAGCTACCAGTGGCAAAACAAAAGTAATATTACTTCCAGTTCTGCACTAAGCATGAGCGATCTCTTAGAGTTGCGGGGTACGCCAGAATCAACCGTAAAATTCCCTCATCTTGGGCAACGGTTTATTCCCAAAAACGTTGGTTATGCTTTGGTCGTTTCTGGTTTGGCAGATGTATTTATCACTCGCCTGCAACGCAGTAAGAAAATGATTGGTTATCAGGTACAGCCTGTAGATGGTATTCCACCAGATGTTAATACTATCACCTTCTTAATCAATCCCGCTTATACTATGAACGGTAGTTTGGATGGGATGACAGGCAGTAGTCCGAGTAGCGATCGCTTTTTCCGTCATGTCCCAGAAATGCGTGCCCAATATGGCTCACTTTATCCCGCGAGTTACTATCGACTCCAGGAAGCTTACGACCTCAAACAGCAGATTGAGAATGAAGATAAGCGGCGAGAGTCATATTTTGCCCAGTTTAATGCGAGTGTATCGGGTTTATTTTTGGATGAAATCTTTTTGAACCGAAGAATAGACAGTGGCGAAGCTCCTCAAACAATTGGAGTTACCCGTGAGGAAGACAAACCAGATCAGGAGTTGACAGAGGAGGAAAAACAAGCAGCCCAAGAAAGACAAAAAGAACAATTTGAGGAAGAAGCAGGAGCAGCGGCTGAAAAGCAATCAGAAGCAGCCCAGCAAAAGCAAAAAGAAATTGATACCAAGATTACCGACCAAGAGACAAGAGTTCACGCCACAGACAGTTTTGCGGGTTGGCAGAAGAAGATGGAAAACATCCAAATTCGCGCAGGCAAACGCAATATTGTCAACACCTATATCTGGGATGCAGATGGCGGAATGCGAACAGAAGCTCAAAGCTTTGCTAATACCGCAGAACATACTGTGGGTGGCTCGTTTACCTTAAACGCTGGGTTAGGATTCTTGGGAGAGTTTACCGCAGGGGGAGTTGCTGGTGAACTCACTGCTCAGGTTACCCTAAACATGACCCAAACCATGAGTAAAACTGAAGCTCGTAGCAAAGGTATAGAGTTATATGTCGATCTCAGTGGGGTTGAAAGTAAGGCAATTACAGATCAAAACGATTATCCACTACAGCCCGGAGAAAAAGTAGACCGCTACCGCTTTATGAGTTTCTACCTCGAAGGCAGCACTCAAAACTTTAATGACTTTTTCACCTATGTTGTCGATCCTGAGTGGCTTGCGAGTAACGATGAAGAAGCCCGTGCTTTGCGCCAAGCTAAAGGTAAAGCAAATAAAACCTGGCGGGTACTACATCGAGTCACCTATGTAGAACGTCCAGCACTAATGGGCTTTGGTCGGAATGTCCATCAAACTTCTACTGAAGATGGAGTTGCCATAGCAGTTGTCAACTACTTCCAAGATATATCTCAAAAGCAGAAAGTTCTTGAAAGCAAGGTCGATCAACTTCTGAAAATGCTCAAAGATATCAAGAGTTGATTCAATTAGGTTATATCATGTCCGGTTGAATACTTACACTTTGGTAAATCGAGGGCAGAAGGCAGAAGGCAGAAGGCAGAAGCAAAGGAGTAAGGTTTCATCGAATAAGATTTGTGATAACTAATTATCCGGACATGATATTAAATCCTCTGGTGAGTGGCGGTTGTATCTCCACTCACCCTCCTCAAAGCTAATACCAAGAAGATATAACAAGGAAGCAATCATGCCAACAAGATCACGGGTCAAGTTCAAACGGGGTAAGCGATACAAATACAAAGATCTCAAGTTCAAACGGGGTGAGCGATACAAATACAGAGATCTTAAGTTCAAACGGGGTCAAAAAGTCAGTCTTAGGGAACTTAAGTTTCGACTCCGTCGTATTACTCCAACACCAGAACTATCTCAAGCAGCAGTACGATGGAAGCAGGTTAAGCTCGCTGTCAAGATCCGAGGTAGAGAAATCGCTGAGAAACTTCTACGACGGGAACAAGATAATCAAAGGCAGGAGATTAACCATTCCCGCGAAAGTTTAACTAATAAACTCAGTATCGCACAGGAGCCTCAGGAATGGAGTAATGAGGACTGTCAAAATGCCATCAAAGGTCTTAACTCCGACTGGAAACACATTCACACTACCCTCAAAAAAGATACCGAAGCCCTAAAGAAATTAGTTGATTTCCGTAAACAACTAGTAAATAGCTTAATCGATGAAATGCGGCAAAAGTATCCGGGTTTGGTAGCCAGTTCAGTGGGTAGTAGCGACCTCACCTCTGACTATGATATTACCCTAGGAGTGACTGATGGCAGCACTAATGATGTCAAAGCCGTCCAAGAACTCAACGCCCGCTTCAAGGAAATCTTTGGCAAACAACCCGGTACTGTCTTTGACACCAATTTCTACACCAACAACTTTCTAACGTTAAAGGAAAACATTCTCACGGAAGGTTCAGTGGGTGAGGTAGCCCCAGCCGATAGTCCTAACGAAGCAACCGCTCCCATTACTACTGCTGATCAAGATGTGCTAGCACTGTTAAAACAACGGCGCTACATGAATCAGATTCAATGGGACGACTATGTGAAAGAGGTGACTAATAGTATTACTGATCCAACCAAGCGGGCAGAAACTAGACGGCAGTATGATACAGCTAATGATATCTACCAAATCAGCCTCCAGGAATTATTAGAAGCAACTGGCGAACCTTCAGCGTCAGTGCAACTCACTGCTAAGGAGGAAAGTCTGATTGAATTGCAACCCGTAGAAAGGGAGCATCCCAATTTGGCAAATCCATTCCTCAAACTAATGAGAATACTAGGGTTTCAAAGCATAATTGAAAGTGTTATTTCCAAAAATGAGATGCTCCCCGTAGAAAGCCATGGACTGTTGCATAGTCAACTCTTACTTTCCGAGAAAATCCGTGCCCAAGAAGAATCAAACTCCGACCTAGTATTAGAAAAAAGCAACGAACTTTATAACAATCGGATGTTACAAGTCAGGGAACTGCAAGCACAAGTGGCAGCCCTCCCTGACCAAAATAGTGAAGAAGCCCAAAACCTGAAAGCTAAGGTGGAACGACAGCTTAGTAACGCTTTATTCTTTGCTAGTGAAGCCTATCACAGTAAAGGTACAATTCTACATGTAGTTGAGGGCATTCAAGGAAAAAACCAAGAAGTGCTAGCAGCACTGACACCGAATCAAATCCTTGATTCTGTCAATGAACAATTAGGAGATTTCCTCAAAGACATCCGTCATTACACTGCTGAAGAAGTTGATGATGGCACAACATTTTATCGCGCTTCCAAGTATATGCACCGCTTGTTCGATGCAGTCAACCTTTTAAAAGAGAAGGGAGCGATTGGTGATTTAGACTTTGAAAGTCAATATGGTAGTACCAAGGATTTGTATGAAGCCATAGGGGAAGTACTATTACCCGCCCGCAAAGGTAAATTTGGGTTGTCACCTGAAGAAACTATGGAACTTGCCAGAGACACTGTCTGGAACATGTATCAGATCATTACAGCAGAGGAGTTGGAAGATATAGTCCTATCTCTAGTCAAGGAGGTCAACATTGTAGCGAGGGATGTTATCAACTTTGATGACGCGGATGTTTCGGAATTATTACCCGAGTAGGCACTGCCCACCCTACATGAACTGGAAAATCAAGGGTGAATTTTCTCGATGAAATTCCTTCGATAGTCCCTTCAAAACTATCCCAAATTTCCTCCGCACAGGTGGCATCGCCTCAGCACGGGCAAATGCTTGTTTCATTATCTGTGAAGCTTTCTCTATTTCCTCGGCGGTAGGTGGGGCTATTTCTTCCCCCTCCCAGTCTACAATCAACAAATCGTTGGGACTACAGTGAAAGAAAGCACAGAGTTGAGGGAGGGTAGTATAGCGCTACGCGCAAGGGCAAGAGGCAAGAGGCAAGAGGCAAAAGTTTACTAAAAAAGGGTTTCAGCTTATATCAATGTCCTAACTTTAATGCGTAGTGCTATAAAAGCGATCGCATTCGCTTCACCATTTTCAAGTTCCCTTAATTGTTGGCGATCGATTCCCGTAGATTCAGAAATTTCTTCGTAACTGATATTTCCGGAATTAGCTCTTAATTGTGCTAGTTTAGTTGTGACTCTCATCCTGTAAACTGACCTACTATTTTCTATTTTATTAAATTAGCAAAAATTATAATATAGCAGTTATTGCATTTATGAGGTAGACTTCTCAACCTCAAAGTCCCCCTTTTTAAGGGGGATTTAGGGGGATCCCTTTGTACCTCATGGGAAATAGAATTGCTATAAAATTCCAGGGTACATTTCAATGCATGCTGTTTGACCTGAAAATTGTAACGGGCATCTTGCGTGGAACGGGCATCTTGCCTGTTTCAATTTTCGCGCGTGCTGTCTCAACCTGCTTGAGGATCCTTCGCACCTCTAACACCAACGCTCTACCAGCTTCACTACACTCCCCGCGCCCCCGCCCCACACTCCCTGCGCCACACTTCCAGTCTTTTTTACAAAAATAGCAATCCGTGTAGGAATTGAGAGAATCTTTGTTCCCTGCTCCCTGCTCCCTGCTCCCTGCTCCCTGCTCCCTGTTCCCAGATCCGCTGTTCCCTGTTCCCTTTGCTATATGAGATGCACCCGATCGCATCATCATACCTTTAGAGGTATCAAGTCCCTCCAAAAATTATATTAGACAAAATTAAAATTACTACATAAGCTATTCATATAAGCTTCCATGGAGTCAAAACATGAAGTGATTTATAGCATCAACTCTGTTAGCAAACTCTATACTTAGTAAGGGACATTATAACTAATAAATTGGTTGGTTATTAAACTCTAATCTAGAGGCAAAATATACTCATTATATTGAATAAATCAGCATTTTATTCAAAAGTATTTGCTTCAATTTTTGCTGGGAAGCAATATCTATAGCAATCCTAAATGAATTGTGATAATTTTGTTCCCTGTTCCCAGATCCGCTGTTCCCAGATCCGCTGTTCCCAGATCCGCTGTTCCCTTTGGTATATGAAATTTGCCTATTATTTAAGAAGATGACCGTTGAACCGTTTTGCCATGGTACCTACCAAGGAACGGAGTTCACCCCAGTCACATTTGAAATTGCACATAAGCAAAAAGTTGCCCTTTGCCTGTGCAAGGGTACAGGGAATGCCCATTTCTTCTGTGACCGTGCCCATACAAGTCTATAGGAGTATCAGCAGATACTATGTCTCAACCCATAAAAATTCTGGCTTTTGCAGGTAGTGCCCGCATCGAATCTTTCAATAAAAAGCTGGTCAAAATTGCTGCTGAGGAAGCTAAAGTGGCTGGAGCCGAAGTCACCTACCTAGACCTGCTGGATTATCCCATGCCTATATTCAACCAAGATTTGGAGGCTCAAGAGGGACTGCCAGATACAGTTCTTCAGTTCAAAGCTTTGCTGAAAAGCCATCAGGGATTCCTAATTTCCTGTCCAGAGTACAACGGCTCAATTACGCCCCTGCTCAAAAATGTCATTGACTGGGCCTCGCGCCCAGATCCCGAGGAACCATCGATGGCACTCAGTGGCTTTAAAGGCAAAGTCGCAGCCCTATTAGCCACCTCTCCAGGTGGCTTAGGGGGAATGCGGGGATTAGTTCACGTTCGCGCAATTTTAGAAGGGATTGGCGTCTTGGTGATTCCCGATCAAAAGGCGATTCCAAGAGCCTATCAGGCCTTTGATGACCAGGGTAACCTCAAGGATGAGAAGCAGCTGAAGGCTGTGCAGGCGATCGCCACCAAACTCGTTGATGTAACAGCTAAATTATCGCAGTAGTGATATCCCAGTAGTGATTAGGATGGGAGGAATACAGGAGTAACAGTACCACCTTCCCATAGAATTATTACGGCTATTCTATAAAAATCCAGTGATGGCTGGATTTTTATCAGAGGATGTTTGAAAATAGCTCAAGAGATTCGAGACTATTGGGAAGAAAAAAATCCCTCGTCGTTTTGAGCAGATTGCTAAAAAACCTCCCTTACCAGGACAAGAAGCCGTTCGCGCTAAATTAAAAGCCTGGAAAATCAAGGGTGAATTGTCTCGATGAAATTCGTTTGATAGTTCCTTAAAAAGTATCCCAAATTTCATCCGCAAAACCGAGTTGCATCGCCTCAGGACGGGTAAATTCCTGTTTCATTATCTGTGGAGATTGTTCTCTTTCCTCGGCGGTAGGTGGGGCGATTTCTTCCCCCTCCCAGTCTACAATCAATAAATCGTTGGGACTACAGTGAAAGAAGACACAGAGTTGAGCGAGGGTAGTAAAAGCTATCCCATTCGCTTCGCCATTTTCTAGTTCCCTTAATTGTTGCCGATTGATTCCCGTAGATTCAGAAATTTCTTCGTAACTGATATTTCCGGAATCAGCTCTTAATTGTGCTAGTTTAGTTGTGACTTTCATCGTGCAAACTCACCTGATATTTTTTAGTTTATTAAATTAGGCAAAAATTATAATAAAATTCCCGCGCCCCCGCCCCAGACTTACCTTATTTTTTAGAACTATCAGATGCACCCTACTGTTGCCTGTTCCCTATTCCCTGTTCCCTTTGCTATAGGCAGATGACGGTGGAAATTACTAAAGAACCCTTCTGGAGATACTCGTTCTTTCCAAATCCGGCGACACTCATACTGTAAATCTACAAATTCTCGGGATGATAGATTGTCGTGAAATTCAGCAATTTTCTCGCCAATTAAATGAATTTCATTCTCCTTTATCCAAACACAGTATTTCTTCCAATCAATGTCAAAGTCGTAGGGAAGCACACAATCGGTATCTACAAGAACTGGAATTCGGCCACAGCACAATGCTTCATAGAAACGAAAGGAATTGTTTCCTGACCCACGGCAACAGAAGATATAGTCACTGTCTATTAAGTTATGGACAAATTCCAGCCGATGCTTTTGCTTCAACTTGAAATCCGGTTGATTGAAGAAAACTGGGCGTTCTCTAATCATAAAGTTGGTGATTATGTTAGGATCTTTTGCTAATATATCTAGGGCTTGAA
This sequence comes from Moorena sp. SIO4G3, assembly GCF_010692305.1. Classification (NCBI taxonomy): domain Bacteria; kingdom Bacillati; phylum Cyanobacteriota; class Cyanophyceae; order Coleofasciculales; family Coleofasciculaceae; genus Moorena; species Moorena sp. SIO4G3. The sequence goes on from NZ_JAAHIG010000003.1 coordinate 37,996, forward strand.
GTCTTAACATATATCCCCAATTATAGGGAGGGATACTAGTTTTCAAGTTCAAGACATTCTTTTTGACTCTAGACCATAAAAATTTTAAGTAGGTTTTGGTATTTGGTTTGACGGCATACCCACAGAAACCAACGACAGGTTTTAAGCGTTTTTGGCGGATATTGAGTTTGTTGTCCAGATAGTTTTCAACAAAGTCTTCGCTCCACTGAGGTAGGGTAAAATCGGTGTTTTTTCTCAGGGAGCGATAGAGGGAGTTACGGAATACAAAATCACTTTCAATCGGTAAGTTAAGATGGGAAGAAGCCCCACCAAAAAAGCTGATTAAGGGCTTGCCTGCTGATTTAACGTTTTCTGCTAATTCTCTGGCTTTATGTTCCAATTCAGAATTCCATAGTGCCCAATTAACTGGTACTATGGCAAAATCTGCTTCCTCCAGAGACGACATCTTAAATAGAGACTTTCCAATTTCTACATAGTGGTCAAAACAACTACTAATGGGATCCTGAGGATTTTCTGGAGGCTTCCCCCAAAAGGGGTATAGGATTGCCTCATAGGTCATGCCCTCTGGGAGATAGTTCTGGTCACAGAAAATTTTCAAAGTCATAATGTTAGCCTCTTTGGTACTTGTGATGCTAAATCATTAGTTTGGGCGAGGGAGTCGGGAAGGGAGAACAGAAGTGGTTAAATGTAAGCGAACAGTGGTCAGTGGTCAGCGGTCAGCCGTGGCACAGGCTTCTAGCTGCTTATAGCTGACAGCTTATAGCTGATAGCTTACAGTTAAATAACACTTTAGAAATCATTAAATAACACTTTTCGGCTATATCAATGCCGTTTTGCCAAATTATTTAGTTTTGAAAATTGTTAGGGAACTAAGGCCGTGGCCTATGCTTTCGGGCTTTGCCCGACCCTGCGCCAACGGAAACGGAGCTTCGGATTAGAAGTATGTCTTTACTTCAACTGCTACAATTAAAGGTTGCTTCGCCTATCACGCGGCTTGATGCCAGTTTTACAGAGAGAAGAGGGAAAAAGGTAAAACAGGGCAAAGGGGAAAAGGGTCAAGGGTTACTGAGTCCACTCCTGGGCACACACCACACGAAAACCAATATTGCCGACGAGGTGCCTCAAGCCCGGATTCAAGACGCCGCGAGACCCAGAACGGCAGTTTTTAGGCAAGGTGTAGCAGGAACCACCCCGCCACACCCGATATTTATTATCATTTTCATTATTGCTATCCGGTTCATCTTGCCAGGCAGTGCCATCTGTCGGCGCACCTTCATAGTTATGATGCCAATGGTCTGCACACCACTCCCACACATTCCCATGCATATCGTAGAGTCCAAAGTCATTCCCTACCCCAAAACTCCCCACTGGGGTTGTTTCTCTACGATAAATCCCTGATGGCCCATTACCATAAGATCCTTTCCAACCACCGTGTTCATCATCTGTTCCATTGTAGTTAGCAAATTCTGTAGTAATTGTCTCTCCAAAATGAAACGGGGTGGTTGTTTTGGCTCTACAGGCGTACTCCCACTCGGCTTCACTGGGCAAGCAATAAGGGCGTTTCGTAGACTGGGACAGCCGCTCACAAAATTCCACCGCATCATCCCAGGAGACTGTATCTACAGGTCGGTCTTTCCCTTTAAAATAGGATGGATTGGGTTTAAGTTCTCTGTTGACTTGGGGTAGGGCAGCCACGGCTTGCCATTGGGCTTGGGTCACTGGGTATTTACCCATGAAGAAGGATTTAACCGTGACTTGATGCTGGGGACTTTCACTGTCTCTATGCCCCTCTTCTGTTTCTGGGGAACCCATGAGGAAAGTGCCACCGGGGATGGCAACCATGTCCAAGGTGATACCATTTCCCAAGTCTTCAGCAAAGTACTGAATTTGTCGCCGATGGCGTTTGATATTAAGTGTTGATTGCTGTTGTTCTTTACTTGTTTGTGCCATCACGATTGTTTGGTTTAACTGATGTAGAACTGGCATCTTGTGTAGAACTGGCATCTTGCCAGTGATATATTAGTTGTGGAACTGGCATCTTGCCAGTGATATATTAGTTGTGGAACTGGCATCTTGCCAGTGATATATTAGTTGTGGAACTGGCATCTTGCCAGTGATATATTAGTTGTGGAACTGGCATCTTGCCAGTGATATATCCCCATCTCCCCATCTCCCCACACTTCCCACACTCTCCCCATCTCCCCACACTTCTCACACTATGAAGCAGCGATCGCACCAATGCATTGAGCCAGGATATAAGGTAACACCTTGCGAGCGGGAAAAAAGCCACTAGCCCAGAAAGCAAGAGTCACAGCTGGGTTAATATGGGCATCGCTAATATGTCCTGTGGCATAGATTAAAGCAGCGACCACTGCTCCAAACACAAAACTGACGCCCAGATGAGTTAAGGCTCCACTAGTGATGTGATTAACCATGACAGCACCAGTGCCAACAAAAACTAAGATAAATGTAGCCATGCCCTCAGTTACTGCCTCTCGCCAGCAATGGGATATTAAGGGCCAGAGAGTTTGTTTGGGTATCAGTTTGCGGATTCTCATTTAATGGTGATCTAATTTATCCACAGCAGGAGGATTTAACAGTATTGGATTCCTGCTCAGAATTGTCGGTAATCTTCAGATTCATTTCGGGTGCAGTATCTTCGACGTTGACCACAAATACTTCCCAGCGGTTACCATCTGGGTCACTTACCCACACCTTATCCTGGATGGCATAGCAACAGTGAGTGTTCTTTTCCTCTAACACCTCTAGTCCTGCAGCTTGAAAACGCTTGATCTGAGCTTGTACGTCTTCTGTCGTTTCAACCTGTACACCTAGATGAGATAATGTTCCACCAGAGTGCATGTTGGGGTTTAGTTCTAGGGTGAGATTGAGGGGCGGATTTACCAAATCAAATTTGGCGTAGTCAGCTTTGTATTTAACTGGAGACACACCAAACATTGTCTGGTAAAAGGTGACAGATTTGTGAAGGTCAGTGACATTTAGGGAGACATGAGTTTTGAGAGTAGCCATGGATATCCCTCCTGTTTTACTAATTAGTTAATCCTAATATATCAAAAAAAATTGATTTATTGCTAATAGTTAAGCCATCGGCTGAATTGGCTAATGGTATAGCGCTACGCGCAAGGCAACAGGCAACAGGCAACAGGCAAAAGTGGGGTAGGGTGCGTTAGGGAAGGGCTTGCACTGATTTTCCGTCTCGTGGCCAGCGTTAGGATAGCCCGCCCCGTAACGCACCACCAGGTCAAACTGATCAGAGCCTTAGAGCCATTCAACCTAGACTTTAAACTAGTCTGAGCAACAACTACGGGTAGGTACCATCACAGCTGTGCGACGAAATTCTGCCAAATATTGCTCTAAAACCACAAACTGGGGCAAATTCAGGCTGTAGTACATCCACCTTCCCTGTTGACGGGGGCGAATCAGACCAGCTTGTTTAAGGGTTTTCAGGTGAAATGATAGTTTTGATTGCTGGACATTTAAGCGATCGCATAAATCACACACACACAACTCTTGCGATCGCAGTAGCTCAATCACTGCCAGGCGCAGGGGATCGGAGAGAGCATGGAAGCCAGCGAGGATAGTAGTGGAGTCTGGAGCAGAAGTGGCTTGCATCAATTTTTATTGAATTGTTCTTTAGGTTGGACATCGATAAATTTAACTAATCGCACTTTTGGATCAGATAGATTACTATACTTCTTCGCTTTGTCTTCTATTATCTTCAGTTGTCCTAGTGCTTTGCTACAAGGGAAACCAAATTGAGCTTTGACGCGATCACTACCATCCTGAAGCGCAGTCCGAGACAGTGCCACAAATTCCGAAAGGGAATAGTCTTGGTCAGCATTGAAATATTTCTTGACCACTAGAGAAGGGGAATAGCAAAGTTCTTGATTACCATCAGGCCATTCAATTTGAAAGTGAGTTTCAGGCATTTTTTTATCTTATTCGATTTTATATTTATAATTTTTTATTTTACTAGTTATAACGATAACTTTTAACAAATACTCGCTGTCCACTCAACGACTAACCTCTGCTTATTTTTACTTTTTAAAATACTCTTTCGAGCATTAACAGCCACTAATTTTAAAAAGTATAAACTTCTGTTTATGGCAATATTTATCAGTCAACCATATCCCGTATAATTGGAATCTGTTGCAGACAGATAAGGTTTAGTAAACCCATGTAGCGGTCGCGATTATCGGTAATTAGTGGTATCGATAACACTAGCAATCTTCAAAAGTCTTTAACAAACTCTGAAACAATCTCATCCCATCGATATTGCCTAACATCGGATCAGCTGCTCGTTCTGGATGGGGCATCATACCTAAAATTTTGCCAGTGCTATCACAAATTCCGGCAATGTTATTTAGGGAACCATTGGGATTACCTGTTGTCTCTATCTCTCCTGAAACAGTAGCGTAACGAAACAATACTTGACCATTATCTTCGAGAGCTTTAAGAGTGTCAGCATCAGCGTAGTAGCGCCCTTCACCATGGGCAATAGGTAGAGTTATAATTTCTCCTGGGTGATAAGCTGTAGTCCAATATAAATCAGTGCGCTCTACTTTAACTGGAACGCGATCGCAAATAAAATGTAAGTCCCGATTTCTGACTAATGCCCCTGGTAACAGCCCCATTTCCGTCAGCATCTGGAAACCATTACAAATGCCCAGGACAAACTTACCCTGTTTAGCATGGTCTACCACCATTGGCATCACCGGAGAAAACTGAGCAATTGCGCCACAGCGCAGGTAATCCCCATAGCTAAAGCCCCCAGGGAGTACCACCACATCTAAGTCAGAAATATCGGTTTCCTGATGCCAAACCATCCTGGTTGGACATTGGAGTAAGCTAGTTGTAACATAAGCCAAATCGCGATCGCAGTTTGACCCAGGAAAGACCACCACCCCAAATTTCATGCTTCCACTCCTAGTTTTGCTGAAATCTCAACCAATTCAAAGCGATAATTTTCAATAACTGGGTTGGCTAAGAGCTGGTCACAAATCTGATTCAATTGCTCTCGCGCCGTATCTTCATTAGCAGCACTCAGGCTAAGTTCGATATATTTACCAATACGCACCTGTTCTATACTCTCATAGCCTAGCTGCTTCAGTCCTGACTCAACAGCTACACCGGCTGGATCCAATACAGAGTTTCTAAGTGTAACATAAATAGAAGCCTGATATTTGTTAATCACAACTCTCCCCTTTCAATCTATAATGATAATGGATATAATATAAATGATGAACGATCAAGGATTAAAAAAGTCTATCAGCAACTAGTATTTTTTGAGCTAGTATTTTTTTTAGCTGCCACAGCGCGTAACTAGCGATAGCCTAATCCTGGGATTTGGGCACAGCCGCGCTCATTGTTGCTCATGATCCGTTTATCATTCATCCTTCTTTACAGTTTGAACCAACAAGCACCATTAACATCAAAAAAATTCTAGGATATTAAAAAAAGATTAATGAAAGGCCAACGCACACGCTCCCAAGAGCGAATTCTGAAACTGCTCACAACCTTGAATCGGGCTATGTCGGCCCAAGATCTTTATGTCGAGCTGCGCAAACGTAAGCAATCTATGGGTTTAGCTACAGTTTACCGCGCTTTGGATGCTTTAAAACTAGAAGGAATGGTGCAAGTCCGGACTCTTGGTAGTGGAGAATCCCTCTACAGTGGTGTACAAAATGATCAACATCACCTCACTTGTCTCAATTGTGAGATGTCTATTCCCATTGAGGAATGTCCTATACCTCAATTACAGAAGAAGTTGCAAGATTCTTATCAATTCACTATTTTCTACCATACCTTGGAATTTTTCGGATTATGTGAACAGTGTTCTGTAACCAATGCTACAGAATATCAAGAGTCAGAATGAGATAATACCGTAATCACCTACAACAGCAATTCTAACAGAAGCTTGGTGATTCTCCCTTAGCGGCTTAGCTAGCCAAAGACACGATCCCAGTACAATGTACAATTTTCAATGGAACATTGAACAGGGATTCAGTGTCATCAAAATAATCAAAAGCTTAAAAAAAGGTTAGTAAACACCACAATAAAATGTGGCAGAGTCTACCAAAAACTCTTATTATTTGTTAGAATTAAATTAGGGTAACACCGACAGGGATTATTATGTAACTTAAATTAAAGCCGAAAACCAAGGGTTTATATAGTTGCGCTCTCTATCCCGGTGTTATAACTTTTTTGACATTTTTATGGCGCTCGCAGGATATTCTTGAGAGCTTTGGGAGATACCCCCTGGCGCTCGTAATCAGCTTGCATTGGCGGGCTAGGATCTGCCTTTTTAGATTCTGGTAGCTAAAAAGTATCGGTGATAAGTACTTTAGAGGCATAGTCCAAATTTGCTTTTGCTAGACTTTCAGCATTTGCTTTTGCTAGACTTTCAACCTCGAAGGTACATTTTTATTTTAATAGGTGCTTGTGTGATGGCTAATATCAGGGAAGTTGTACAAAAAGCACTCAAAACTGGCTATTTGAGTGTGACAGAAGAAGACAAGCTACGGCAGCTTTTAACCAGAAAATATCCACTGGAAGACTTAAATGCCTTCATGAAGCTACAGCTAGCTGTGATGAATGGTTATGTTAAGCAAGAATCTCGTGAGATGTTCTGTTCCAAGGAACTTTCTCAAGGGATTTAGGTGTCCTGTGGTTATACCAGCGCCAACCAGTTAAAACTGCGTTGGCTAGAATCGCTGTAAACAGACTCCTATATCCCTGGGCTGTATTAACAGCTACAGCTGTGGATTTACTCTGCTTCTAATTTAACCATTCAACCGTCATACTATCGATTAGTGTGGTGGTGGCAAAAGCAATCAAGAGTTACATTGTTTAGGTCTGGTGGAGTAATGGTAACCAAGAATCATCCTTAATTTTCCATTACTGTCTACTACGATAATTTTACCATAGAAACAATCGAGGAGCTTGCAACTCTGCCATCGGGGATGGCGCTCCTCGGGCTAAAATATTTTTTAAGCGTAACTACAAAACCTACCTAAACGGGGATACCCGTCTAGGTATGGGTGATTTACTCTCAACTACCGATACTTTTTAGCTACCAAAATCTACAAAGCAGATTTTAGCCCACTAATGCAAGCTGCTCTCGCAGCCAGGGGGTATCTCCCAAGGCCAAGATAGGTTTTGTTCCGCTCTTGGCGCATAAATCTGTGTTTAATAGAAAACGCAACCACTATCATTAAAGCTTTGGTTTTCGGCTTCAATTCAAGGAACCAGAATGTTTTCTTTGACACTAGATTCATAATCAAAGTCTAACGTATTTTTGGAGATACTGCAAGATATTTGGAGAAAATCGTCAACAGTGGCTAGCCCCTTTGATTTACATTCATGCCTAGGGAATTGGGGTTAACCTGGTCTCCATCACCGACAATCGAACGCATCCCTTCAATGGTTGCCGGAATGCTGCGAGGATCCATAAACATAACTTTACTACTCTCGCTAGTGCCAACTTGCATACCCATATCGATATAATTCTGAGCCAGTAAAAACTGGAGGGCATCACGAGCATTGGGGTCATTATTAAGAGTCTTAGCCACAATTTTCAGAGCCTCAGCAGTGGCTTGTGCCTTGAGAACCTGCTGCTGTCGTTCTGCCTGCGCTTTGAGAACGATTGCCTGTTGTTGGGCTTCAGCGTCCATAATCGCAGCTTTTTTACGGGCTCCAGCATCTAACTCTAGTGCCTCGGCTTTACCTCTGGCAGTGTTAACCGCAGATTCTCGTTCCCCTTCAGAGGTCAAGATTGCGGCCCGCTTACGGCGTTCTGCCGACATCTGTAACTCCATTGAGTCCTGCACTGCCTGAGACGGCACAATATCCCGCAGTTCAACCCGCGTGACTTTAACCCCCCAAGGATCAGTGGAAATGTCTAATTCCCGCAGTAGGGTTTCATTGATTTGAGAGCGAGCGGTAAAGGTTTGATCCAGTTCCAGTTTACCCATTTCAGCTCGAATCTGGGTTAGCACCAAGTTCTGCATGGCGGAGCGCAGGTCTTCAACCTTATAGTAGGCTTTCTCCATATCCATGATCCGCCAGTAAACTACAGCGTCAACGGTAATGGAAACATTGTCGGAGGTGATACAAGGCTGAGGTGGCACATCAAGGACTTTTTCCCGAATGGTTTGCTGGTAAACCACTCGCTCAATCACCGGAATCACAAAGTTGAGCCCAGGTTCGAGTTTTTTGCCACTATATTTTCCCAATCGTTCCACTAAAGCTTGGTTTCCTTGATTAATAATCTTGACGGAACCGAGAAGACTTGAACCGCCCAAAGCCAAAAAGACAAGCAAGAACCACTGTGACACGCTCTTTCCTCCCTATCGGGTAGTGTTTTACAAATTTGTTGTTAGAGGGGGATCGGATGAGTGGGGTAGGGCAGAAAACTAATTTAGTCTGATTCTCAAGTGCTTGAAGCTGACTTTATGACCCTCTGTCCAACCTGACTGTTCCACGTATCTTTTGTCAAAAAATACTGGACCCGGTGAGCAGGGAGACTCCCAACAACTAGTAACTAGGGGGGTAATAGATCTAACGTTGACTCTATTACTCCATCACCCTATTAACCCATCACTATCCCCTGAAGCTGGCAGAGCACCCATGGTCGATCAGCTTCAGTCGTGCAATAGGTGATGAGGCACAACAATCAGGGTAGTGCCTTCCCTGCGCACTACGTAGACTTTTTGGTTGGGTGCGATCGCATCTGCATAGTCTTCACAACGGGCACGCCATGAGTTGCCTTCATAGAGTACCCGTCCAGTTTCCCCTGGCAGAATTTCTGTCAAGGTTTGAGCTTCCATCGCATCCAAATTTTTTCCCACTCTAGCAGGAGGCATCAGGCGACGGGATAAAAAGACTGAGGCAGTGGAAAGCAGCAACCATAACCCCACTTGTAGGGTATAAGATATGGGCAAAATCGAGATCAAAAATCCTACCACCAAAGCACTGATGCCCATCATGAAAGCAACAAATGCTGTTGGCACAAACAGCTCGACTAAGCACAGCATTGACCCGGCAATTAGCCAAAGCATCGAGGAACTTACCATCGGCTCATCATAATATACGGGGTATGGGGTGAGTAGTTGCAGGTAACTCTACTTTATTTTGTCTAACCTCAGACAAAGATCGCTCGTTGCTGAGTTATGTTAATTTTCTTGAATCTACTAGACAACTTTGAGAGAAAATGTTTAAAAGCTCAAACACTCCTTTTTCTAATTTATCTCAGCCGTCTAGAATTTGACCGTATAGCCGTAAATTAACTTCATAGGTATTAGCCGTGGATCGTTATCTTTGGGCAGTGGGTTCTGCTGCCGTAGAGCTACCAGTTGGAGAACAAGTGGCAGACCGCTACCAGGTAGTTGCCCCGCAAATTTGGCAGGATATGCAGCCAGAACTGCCACCGGATTTTCCTGAACAACTCAACGGCCATATCCTTCCTTACCTACGCTTGTATCCCCACTGCCTCCATGTGCCAGAGGTTTATGGGATATGCCAGTTGCCACAGCAACGGAATTTTATCTCTACACCTGGTCAAGATGTAGTCATTTTGCTAGAAAATGCCCCGATTGATCCCAATGGCAACTTATATCCCTCAATGGAGTCGATGTGGACATCTGCTACCGCAGTGCGTCAAGTCTATTGGCTTTGGCAAATTTGGGAATTATGGATACCCTTATCAGAATTGGGTGTGGCTTCTAGCCTGTTAGTGCCAACTAATTTGCGAGTTCAAGGGTGGCGGCTGCGACTACGGGAATTATATCGGGATACCATGGCTGATACGAGTATATCACCAGTTGTAGGTTCTAATGGTCTAGAGGATAGGGGATTTGATACATTGGTTTCCCGAGACTCCCCTGCGGAACCGACTTCTGTAAGTGAACCCTCTGTGGATGCTAGTCTTAAACAGCTAGGAGAGTGCTGGGAAGCTTGGTGTCGCACAGCATCAGTGTCTGTGGCGGATCCGCTACAAGCTATTGCCCAACACCTGCAAACTCAACACCCCTCCTTAACTGCGATCGCATCCCAACTTAACCACCTATTACTTGAGCAAGCTGCTCACCAGCCGTTACGCTTACAAATTGCTGGTATCACCGCAACTGGTTCAAGTCACAGCCACAATGAAGACAGTTGCTATCCTACTAAGGCTGACTTGATTAAAGACCCAGAGCAATCCCAAGACCCCTTGATTCCCCACCTGTCGATTATTTGTGATGGTATTGGTGGTCACGAAGGCGGGGAAATTGCTAGTCAGTTAGCACTACAGTCGATTAAATTACAGGTTCGGGCATTACTGGCTGAGTTGAACGAAGATCCGGAGCTGATGACACCAGAACTCGTAACCGAAAATCTATCAGCAATTATCCGGGTTGCCAATAATATGATTTCTTCTCGTAACGATCAACAAGAACGAGAATCCCGGCGTCGCATGGCTACGACCTTAACCCTAGCGCTACAACTTCCCCAAATGGTGAATACACCAGAAGGGAAAACCAATGGTCACGAAATATATATCGCTAGTGTAGGAGATAGTCGTGCTTACTGGCTTACTCCTGACTATTGCCAGCAGCTAACTGTGGATGATGATGTAGCTACTCGGGAGGTCAGGCTTGGTCGTAGTCTTTATCGACAAGCGTTGCAGCGATCTGATGCACAAGCACTCACTCAAGCCTTAGGGACAAAGGAAGCTGAATTACTTCGTCCGACTGTGCAACGGTTTATTGTGGAAGAAGATGGTTTGCTGCTGCTGTGTTCCGATGGCTTGAGCAACAACAACTTGATTGAAAAATTTGGTCGAGATTTACCGCAAAAAGTCAATAGCCACCGAATTTCCGTCGAATCGGCAGCTGAGTCTTTAATTGAGCTAGGGTTTAAACATAATGGTCAAGATGACATTTCGGTGGTGCTAACATACTGTGCTGTCTCTCCCCAATATCCGACAGTGCTAAATTTGGGAGACATCTCTAGCTCCAAAGAACTACAGGTGGTTAATCTGGAACAGCAAACTGCTCTGACTCCATCACTACCAGCGGAAATAACTACAACCAATGACAAGAAACCTGAAACCACCCGCTCATACCGGGATTGGATTAGAGCCTTGTTTGGGCTGCTGGGGGTAGTCGGTATACTTGTTGGGGCTGGTGCTATTTTACTGGCTACTCAATGGGTACTCGCTCCTGAGGGCTTCCAAAAAATGCGCGATCGCTTTTTGCCATCACCGGATCCAAATCTACCAGAGTCTTCACCTACCGAGCAGGAGCTCCCAGATAACTAAGGGTGACACTAAGGGTGAAAAAAATTTACATTATAATCTATTCTTAGAATTTTAACCAAGAATCATCGGCATCAGACCAGGGAACTAATGCCATTAAACCTAAATTTTTTTTATGCTCACAACTGTGCTCAATGTAAACAACCCACTCTGTGAGACAATAAGAAGGTTGCCTGAGCCAACCCTAGCTTAGGTAAGGGATGTCTGTATAATAGTTAGAGTTACTTATCATATGAAAGTTGGCGATCGCGTCCGAGTCAAAGAATCAGTTGTGGTATATACCCATCCCGAACACAGGAATAAACCTTTTGATATTAAAGGTCTCGAAGGGGAAGTTACCGGAATAATTACTGAGTGGCAAGGTAGGCCAGTCAGCGCTAATTTACCAATACAAGTCAAGTTTGACAAAAAATTTAAAAAAGTTCACTTCCGTGAAGATGAACTAGAAATTATACCGTAGGCGGTTATATTATTAACTAATACTATAAAAGTCAATCATTATTGGCATCACAGGGATTTTTAAACAGGTCTGCACGGATAGGATAAAGTTAGATTATTACTGTATCTATTGATATCTATTACTATCCGTGTTGAATTGAATTTTTTAAACCATCTTTTATTCTAATCTAGGACTTGCGGCGACTGAACCAACCAAAAAGGTTGATGTCACCGCGCATTTTTTCTAATTCCTCTCGATTGCTTTGTGCTGTCAAATAATACCACTGGCAATAGTCTTCAAATTCTTGTCGATGCTCTACTTCTTGGCTAAACTCATAAGCTAGCTGGTAAGTAGCAAACATATCGGCTGCTGGTGGTGGTGCTGGGACAATCCGTTGGTATTCTTCTGGCATAGTAACTATAAAAATCATCAAGCATAATAATTCAGCAATAATGTCATACCCAACCGCGAATGCGATAAACTACTATTCCAATGTATTCCTTGATAGCACGGGTAATCCTAGACAATTGATCAGCATTTGGCAGAGAATGTAGCAACGCAGCTTGAGTACTGGTGCTAGGTTCATCCAGTTCATGTTGGGACACTAGAAAATCTGTCGGTGCTGGGATCACATCAATACCCTGACGCCGGAATACTAGAACAGAACGAGGCATATGCATGGCCGAAGTTACCAATAATACCTTGCGCAAATCCCGCTGATCCAAGATTTTGCGCACATTGACCGCATTTTGGTGAGTGTTTAAAGACCTAGACTCTTGGATGATAGCGCTTCTCGGAACACCCAAGTCTTCTAATATCTGTGCCATGTCTTCTGATTCAGGGGCCAACCGTTGTGAGGATTGAGCACTTTGGGAAGAAAGTCGTTGGCTAGAGTTATTACTACTGGAACCCCAAACAATCCGACCACCAGCAGGAATCACCCAGGGAGCTTTCCCTTCACGGTATAGCTGAGCACCATAGAGAACGCGATCGCCTGCTTCATCCACTTCTGGAGTAGGTCGTGGTGGAAAAGGTGGTTTGGTCGCTCCCCCCAAGATCACAATTACATCAGCCTCAGGTAATTCTGACCTAGGAAGATATTGCCACTCCAGGGAGCGTATTAAGCTGTTAGTTACCCAAGTATTACTTGAGACCAACAATACAATTAATGCCAAAGCCACGGGTATCGGTACCCAGCGAGGGTTGCGCCAGGACATTACCAAAGCTACTACCAGTAGCACACAAGCCAGGCCCAAGGGGTACAGAAAGAGTGGCAATAGCTTTGAGAGAAATAGAAACATGTTAGATTTTAGTTCTAAGTCAGAAAGTACTCAATCCAAAGCAAGTTCTTCTAGATTAGCCCTAGCTTAAATATCTTGGTATTTTCTTTTGACCAATAAGCAATAACTAATTCCTATTGCTTAACGTCTAAAAAATCTACTAATAGGATTAAGTGACCCTTCTGAGCGCCTCTTTTCTCTAGCGTTTCGTTCCTGTACAGCTAAACGGATGCCAGTTAAGTCAGAACTAAGCTCCTCGCTATACTCTGCTTGCTGAGGTTGTGAGTCCCTGGGTTTGTCTGGGTGCTGCCACCAGTCAACTATCAAACCACCGGCTAAAGCGCCGATGCCACCAAATAGTAAGCTAAATTGGATGTCGTATCCCAGCAAGGCAAGGGCTAAGATAAAAAACACCAAAATTTGAAGCCCGCTTAAAAAACCGTCTTTCTTACCATTCATCTGATTCAATCTAAGGTATATAGTTGTTTTGTTTGTAGTTTACAGGTTATAGGTTCCTTTGCCGCTTATCCTGTTATTGAACCTTTCCCCTCTGCCATCTCAACGCATTACATTCTACCAAAGCCAATTCAACTAAAACGATTAGTCACAATTGTCCCTAGAGCAGCTATTGGGTTTCAGCTTTTCGAGAAAGTAACCATAGTCCTTCTCAACTTGATCAGCATAAGTCAAAGCCACTTCCCTTACCAATTGCCGAAACTCCTTGTGGCGACCGTCAGTCAACTCATCCACCTGTTTGTCTATGGAATAAGGCACTAAGGTGGCATCAAAATCTTTGTCAGCTCGTGCATGAGCTGTTGCCAATACTTGACCCCATTGTTCAGCTAGCTTAACAAAGCGTTTCTCTTTAGTTAGCTCAGTGGTATCAAAGGTTTCCTTAAATGGCGATCGCTCTCGCACTGAGTAATACCCATCCCCTAGTTTCATCCAGCCCAGGTGATTATCGGTGTGCTTGGTTAAGGCTCGATAGGCTAAAGCATGACGTTGACCCTCATTGTTAAAATTTTTATCATACTTTTCCCGTTCCTCCTGACTCAGGTAATCATAGGCAGTAGGGGAAGATTGGAATTTAATGTCCAAGATCCGGTCATCCTTCTGGGAAGACGTCTCGCCTTCAATCAGGAGATAATACCGGGGTATTCCTAAGGAACCAGTGCCAGCCAGTAAACGTTGCGCAATATCTTTGACTCGGAAGTAGTCTTTATCATATTTAAACTTTTTTGTCAACGTTTTCTTATAATCTGCGATCGCATTCTGAATATCCTGTCGCTCGGAAGCAGTAGGTTTGCCTAACTTAACCTTGGATAGATTGAAGCGACGCTGATTTCCATCCAGTTCTGTCCATTTTTTCAACATTTTTTGGCGGCTTTCGCTGGCTTCCACTTCTTCTAGGAAGTCATCCAACTTCCCATAAGTATTGTCTTTAGTGAAGTAAGTCTCCAGTTCACGATCATTACCGCGATAGGAGGCCATAGTATCAAGATAGGACTCACTGAAGGCATCAATCCCCTTGTTTTGTTCCTCAGCAGACAAACCATTCTGACGACCGACCAATGCTAAACTAGCTGCCATGCGCCAGACATCATATTGGTAATCGGCGATAATGCCATCATCAAAGTCATCGAGTGCGTAAACGATTTCCCCTCGATTATTTTCATATGCCCCAAAGTTCTCGGCATGCATATCTCCCGATAACCAAATCTTGGTTTTGGCATTTCCAAAATCCTTGAGGCGGCTATTCTCAGCGAAATCTTTCCAAAATAGTTGGTTAGTGCCACGGTAGAAGACAAATTCAGAACAAGCCATTTTGCAATATTTAGTTTCTCGATCTTGCTTGGAAATGTCAGTGTTTGCCTCCTGAATCGTTTTCACGACTACCGTTGCACGATCCTTGGTTTTCATTGGGGGTTCCGGTCGGTCGGGGGAGGAACAGGATACGTTAGTCAGTAAAAGTAGGATTGCGATCGCACTCACATATACTGGTTGTTTACAAGTCTTCATCATTCAACTCAATCAACTGAAAATTACGTTAATCTTCGTTTACATTTCTTTATGTTTAGAACTTACTTGCTTTACAGAGAATAGACAATAGGCATGCTAGCAATAGGGAAAAAATTATGTGTACCTCATTAGGTTTCAAACCTCTATATACCTTCGCCATAGTCTAGCCCCACCATTAATTGTTCCAGTTCCGTAAGTCTTAGTACACTAAAAATAGAATTATAAGAGAATAATACAAAAAATGACTCGTAAAATATATGATGTTCGTCGAAGCAATGAGTCCCCCCAAAAGAAGGGTTCCGATGACTGGATCCTCCAAAGAAGTGGAGTGCGACAGCTACCCGAATTACCGAAGACATCCCAAAACAACACACCTGATTGGGTACGACGAACAAATCAAGATGACTGGATCCTCCAAAGAAGTGGAGTGCGACAGCTACCCGAATTACCGAAGACACCCCAAAACAACACACCTGATTGGGTAGTGCGAACTAATCAAATCGACTTGACGCAGATACCCGTCAGGAATTACTCAACTAATCCTTCCCCATGGCAGGCAAAAGCCAAAGAGCCCAATCGACGAGAAGAGGAAACCGAATCACAGACGTTGCATGGGAAACTCCCAACACAAGCAGTAGGAGAGGAAAAGGTGGTGAATCCGCCGACGATGGGAAGACATGGGCTGGTGCAACAGCAACGGACAAAGGGAATACCGGTAGCCCCACGAGAAGGAGGGATGAGCGGACGCGAAACCCCAATCCAGCGCCAGGAGGAAGAAAAGAAACCAGAAAACAAGACCGGGTTGCCCGATCGCCTTAAGGATGGGATAGAAAGTCTGTCTGGCTATGACCTCTCAGGGGTGCGCGTAAACTACAACTCTCCCAAACCCGCCCAACTCAATGCCCATGCTTATACCCAAGGTCTGGGGATAGAGGTGGCACCGGGACAGAAGCGGCATCTGCCTCACGAGGCGTGGCATGTGGTGCAGCAGATGCAGGGAAGGGTGAGACCGACGATGGAGGTGAATGGGGTTGGGGTGAATGGTGATCGGGGTTTGGAGAGGGAGGCGGAAGTGATGGGGAAAAGAGGATTGCATAAGAGGGAGGCGGAGGGAGAAAAGCCAAAAAAGGTAGAGGAGGAGGTTAAGGAGGGAAAAGCCAAAGAATCAAGAAGAAAGGGTGATGAAGGGGTACTGCAAAAACAAGTGGTAGGAAATACTTATTCAAAAGGTAATGTCGAGGATGTGATTCAATATGAAGATCTAGAAGGATTCTTCAAAGAGAGTAGCGAAACGGGAAAGAATATATTGAATAAACTAGTGAATGCAACGGAGGTGATAATACCCCTAATGGAGCTAAAAAAAGAGTTTCCCTCCGAAAAGAAGCTCGCGGAATATATTGGAGAAGTTTATGATTATGTCGACCTTATCGAAAGGTACAATCATCTAGGATATGATAAGACCGAGGATACCAGGGGGCGTAAAGCAGTGGAAAACAAGAGGATAAAGTTAATACAAGCTTATGAGTCCTTAGATAATTCAGCACTACAAAAGCTCGTGGAAAACAAGTTACGCTGGGAACACGTATACAATTTGGAACACGTATACAATTCTAAGCATTATAACCGATATGATCCAAAACTCATATATTATCATGCAAATAATATAAAAACCCTTCAACCTTTGGCATCAGTATCCTACGGAGAAGAAGTTTCCGGAAAGCACCAAAACCAAATAAAGAATAAACTATACGACGATAATCAAGACAAAAAAAGAAATTACGCAACCCTAAAATACGAAATAAAAGTGTTTGATACCAAACGACGTAATCCAGGGTGGTTATTATATGAAGGAAGCTATGCAGGAAGGAGTGGAGAATATAATAGTGAGCATCAAATAAGTGTCCCAGACAACGGCGGAAAAGTAATCCATCAAGTGGCATCAACATTGAAAACGTATAGTGGTAACTTCCAAACATTCATAGATCATCATGATCGTGCCAATGATTCGGAGGTAGCGATATTTAATCATCTAGACTATAGCATAACAAAGGATTTACGAAAGCGAGGCATAAACACTTATCAGTCAATAGGAAAAATAAGCTTGAAGACCGATAGAGCAACGTGCAATTCATGTAGCGCAGTCGCGATGACGTTTCAACAGAAGTGGGCTACTGATGTACAGGTAATTCATGGAGGAATATATGATGGAAAACGGTATGGCGGTTGGTCGCCGTGGTGAAAGAAAGCAATATAGCCGTGGTGAAAGTTTGTAGGGTGGGCAAAATTCCGAGCATCAACAAAGGAACAGATATGTAGAGATGTTTTTGCCCACCACAGCAGCTTACCATACAGATAATGGTGGGCATGATGATGAGAGATATCGCTGCGGAGGAAGATTGTCGAGAATGCCCACCCTAAGATCAGGATTTTGTGGTATTATTTTAAATAATGGAATAGGTGTGCGCCTGTAGGGTTTAAACACATACATAATAGATTATGACAGGCAAGATTCCTGTTCCACGAGATATTGATGATGTTATCTAGAGTCACATTATTGATTTATTTCATTAACCATTCCCGTGTTGTTGCTGCCGTGCCATTAACTGTTGGACAAAGGCTTGATGCTCTGGGGAATTAATTCCTGATTGCAAGGAAAGCAAAACCCGTTGCAGATCCCCTTGGAGCATCCCTGGCGCATCCAGCCACAATCCGGGAAAAACTTGAGAGCAAATCAGGCCATCAGGATCTGGTAACAAGGAAATATAATCACCATCGTTTAAACTAAACCAATCAATTTTTTGTTCAAAGACTTGCCAAACAATGTATTCCTGTACGCTATTGCGCCGATAAGCACGCTTCTTATCTCCCAGATCGATCGCCGCACTACTAGCTGCTATTTCCACCAATAATTCTGGCGCTCCTTCCAAGTATCCATCTTCACTTAGGGTAGAGTTACCCCCACTTTCTGGATTAATTAGCAATACGCCATCGGGTTGCGGTTGGTTGTCCCTATCCAAACGGACTGTGGGTTCAATGCCCATTTGTACCTGGGGTGTAGCAGCTTGATAAACTCCCAGCCAGGTGATTAAACGTCCGTGGGGTTGGGCATGAGGTTGAAAACGTAGGGGCGATGCCATGTAAACTATTCCTTCTATCAGTTCGGCTTTTTTTAGTTCTGGCATGGCATTGTAACGACGCTCGAATTCCCGGGAAGTTAAGCGATCGCCATTTTCTAGCGGTGGCAAATGTCGAGGGGGTGGGAACTCAGAGCTTAATGGTAAGGGCTGTGAAGACATCATTAGGCACCTTTAACTTTGAGATTAGTAGTAATAAACATGCCAGTACCCGAATATTGGGGAGTAGCGTCGGGAATTGGTGGCGTTGGACCTTTTGGTGGTTGCTGCGCTGGGGTCATTACTTGAAATTTAGCAGTGAACGTGCTGCCTTTGAGCAATACTGGTTTGCCACCAGATTTATTTTTTTTAGCTTTTTGATTGCCTCCCAGGGATTGAATTGTGAGAGTACCTACCCCTGGTATACTGTACACTGGAGTCATATACATGCAACCCGGTACTATCACTTTTTTCTCATCCCCATCCACACACACAGGCTTGCCATTAATCGTGTCCTTGCCAGAACCCACCAGGGTACCCGGTTGGGGCACCACAGTTGCTGCCCCAAAGGTAGGGTTAAACATGGCTTTATCCCCTGTAATTAGAATAAAATCAGCCATTAAGCACTACAAAAAAACTATTTCTAGCAATTCTTATTTCTATGAAGTAGAAATCTCTGGGTTTTAGGGAGCAGGGAGCAGGCAAGAGGCAAGCAAGAGGCAAGAGGCAAGCAAGAGGCAAGAGGCAAGAGGCAAGAGGCAAGAGGCAAGAGGCAAGGGGAGCATGTCACTTATGCAGAACATTTGTACTAAGGTAATAGGTAATAGGTAATAGGTAATAGGTAATAGGTAATAGGTAATAGGTAATAGGTAATAGGTCTGAAGGGGAGCTAGTCCTGGATGAATATTTGTACATTATCTATAGCCCCCTCATGGGTAATTGCTTGCTCTACTGGAAAATAGTACTAATGTTTCAGCAAATTTGACCTGCTCCCAGAGGCAAGAGGCAAGCAAGAGGGAAAAAATAATTTGTACCTAATAGCTACGAAAAACGCTATAAGCATTTTGAATTTTGAATTTTGAATTTTGAACTCCCCTCACATTGTCGTATGACTCCCCTTGTTCAGATTCACTTTATTACCCGACAACTCGACACTAGCTGAACCCTTCTTCAAGTTAATTGCTGAAGATGTTATTTCCACCACTGCCGATGTGGTCTTACTCATTTTTACCCCTGAGTCTGATAGCTGTACTTTCGATTTATCCTTCTCTAAGTTAAACGCACTTTCTGTTAACTCCGCAATTGACTTACTCTTCTTTAATCTAATCTTATCTTTATTCAGTTCTACTTCTACCTGCTTTTCCGCCAGCTTAATACTCTCCTCGGTTATTGTAACTATAGAGTCCTTTCCATTCTTCAACTCGATCGCCTTTTCCGTCAATTTAGCGGTCGTCTTATTATTATTGTTGATTTCTATACCATTTTCATCAAATAGTACCTTCAGGGGCTTATCCACCACTGGTTTAGCCACCTCTAGTAACAAATATTTCTTACCTTTACTGAGACTGCTAACGGATATCGTAACCCCTTGAGTCTTAAACATCTGCAACTTCTCTGGTTCCCCCGCCGTAGTCGCCTCAGCTGCTTTTTTAGGCAGTTCATTTGGGCACCAGAAACAGCCTGTCCAAATTGGGCGCTCTCTATTTCCACCCTCAAATTCTACCCAAACTTCCGTTCCTTTCGGCGGGATAGCAAACATGCCAATATCTTTGCCTGCATAAGGAACACAAGGTTCAGCCCACAAGCACTGATCTCCCAAGACTGACGGTACGCTCACCTCAAGGCGACCGCGCTTGTTTAGATCCTTCGTATTCGTTACTGTACCGCGATATTTACCAAAGAACTGATTCATACTATTACTACCGGAACAGTTGTCCCGAAACCTTCACGGGTCAAAATAAACTTTTGTTTATACTTTCCCATTTCTAAATTATGAGTCACACTTTTGACATAATAAAGTCCGTCGAAACTTTTGCCAGCCCCTCGCAAACCAACTAAACCCCTTGCCCTCAGTAGGCTACCATACTTCTGGGCATCCAGCACACCCTCAACTGTAAGTACCTTGCCAAGAGACCTATCAGTGATCGACTGAACCCCAGCCTTAGCCTGGGACTGATTTAATCCCTGAGGTGGCAGCAAGCGCTTCCGCACTACGGGCTGCTTCAAGGCTGAAGTGCTAGCCAGGGACGGACTCTTGGTCTTGGCAGATTTCACCTGCTTGGGCTGATTTTTTTTACAGTCCAGCAATTCTCCAGATGCCTGGCTAGCCGCCAGTCCGTCATACTTAAAATTAATCGAGTCCACATTGCTATGCCACCCCAGATTCACCGATAAAGCTGACTGGGGGACACCCAACTTCGGAGGCGGTCCCCAATAGGCGGTATTAGTCAGTGGCACTGGTCCGGGAGAAATAAAAAATACATAGCCATTGAGCTCTGCCATTTCCAAAATGTATTCGAGATCTGTACCGTACTGGATCGGAATATATTCCGTAGGCAAGGGGGGTTTATCCCCTGAAGGGGGCGTTACTTTGGGAATAATACCGTATTTGGCGTACTTGCCAATAATTTTAGTGGTGATCGCCGTTTGATTCTGGGATGGATGCTTTTCTATTTTTTCTTCCATATCCATCATCACACTGACATCTTCTCCAGTCACAGTTATCGTTGACGGGACACCCGCTTGAGTACTTGGTTGTAGTTGCAGGTAGGTAATTATACCATCGCTGAGAACGTGAGGTTTGCCATTGAAGGTCACCACCAGGACAACCCTGTTAAACTGCTTTACCTGCTTTAGTAGGGGATAATCTAAATCTGACTTCCCGCTGGGACTGACCGAAAAGACTATCTGAAACCCTGATCGCTCAGTATCCCTATTAGTTACTTCAACACTAGTCAGGGATTCAAGGAGCAAGCGAGATGCTGGTTTAGGCACTGTTGGTCCGATTAAAATCGTTAATTGTACGCCTAGGAAGACCATTTATTTTTCCCATTTATTTTTCTATTTGGGGCTAAAAAAAATTGTTACATAGGTTCAATAACATAGGGCTGCGGGATCCGTATCTGTTTACCCGGGGGTTCTAGGAGCTCGAAGGGATTCATGGTATTGTTGGCATCGCATACTTGCCAAAACATTTCTGGAGAGCCGATGTAGGTATTGGCAATCCGATCAAGGCGATCGCCTTCAGTTACTGTCAATTCTACCTGCAACTGTAGCTTTTCACTCTGGGGCAGAAACCGTCGGCGCTTGTAGGCTATTATTCTACCGTCTGGGTTGGTGAATTTTTCGGTTTCTAAATAGTAGTAACGGCTTGTTTCGTCAAACATAAGTATCTTTAGCTATCGTCTCAATGTCGTCTCAAAACGTTTGTCCTAATCCACTGATGCTGTTAACCATCTTCATTGCAGCCATCAGTTCCTTCGCGATTTGATGACCCATAAACATAGTACCACCTTTGCTTGATAATTTTAAGTCGCTATAACTGAGTACTTGCATATCTAGGCTAACTTCCGAGCGGATCGGATTGAGATTTACATCATAGGCAAGTTCTTCTATGTCCATTCTCTTAATCTGTACTGGTACAATCCGCTTCACTCCCCAAATAAACACCGTTAGGGGAGGACTTTTGGGTAATATTTCTATCGTTCCTGCTAGCAACAGAGCCTCCTTAGCGATCACCTCCAGGCTCATCGGATATATTAGGGTTTCCAATGCCGCTAACTGGGGATGTATGCCCAAATTAACGGCTGTGTCATCTGCTGTTTCCAATTGATCGGTGGCATCGAGTTCTATTTTCAGACTGATTTTTTCTTCTGGTGGTAGGTTAATTTTTGTTGACTCATGCTGCTCATTACTCGCTATTCGGGATGTCAGCGAGCGTGTCATCGTTTCTGGATTATATTGGAAAACGATCACCTTGGGTAGGGGAATCAAGGGATCGATTGAGGCGATCGCCCCTTTGAGAGTACGTGGGGAACCGGGAAATGCGCTCATAGAGTTTTTCTATGGATTAACTGCCATCTATTTTACCTTCATCGGCACCAGCTTACTACCCTGAGTTGCAACGCTACTATTTAACGTATTTAGCGCGATTATCCTATTACTAGTTATTTAGAAAGATGGCGTTATGTTCTGTTTTATGAAGCAGCCCTCATCATATCTTAAGGATATGGTAATCTACAAGAAATTGGAAGTATTTCTAAGAGGTTGTCTGAGAAGTCTCATTTGCTACATCCAAGCCCCCTAAATCCCCATCTGTAAAAAAGCGAAGCATCCGCTAATTCCCCCCAGAATTGGGGGGTTAGGGGGGCGGGGGACTTTTACCAGCAAAATGATTCTTGTTCCCCCCAGCGAGGGATTGCTCGCTGGGGGGCTAGGGGGGCAAAATTCAATATCAAAAAACTTGGGAGATATCCTCTAACTTGTCAACCTACTTACTGGGAAGCCTGGCTTCCTTATCGTCCTATTAAGCGATGACCCCTAGTGGTAATTCAAAATTCCAACTTCAAAATTCAAAATAAATAAAATCAGAAATTTGGCAATTTTTGAATTCTGAAAGCCCCCCGGGTAATTAAAAATTCACAATTAAAAATTAAAAATATAGAATTGTCCGAATCATTTTGAATTAATAATTTTGAACTTTGATAGGGAGCGCGTTGAGCAGCGTGACTAAAGGCCCGTGCGACGGCGGAAGCCCCCACTGATTGTCATTTTGAATTAATAATTTTTAATTTTGAATTGGAGCGAAGCGACTTGACAGATTTTTTTGGGAAATACCGGGGTAAAGTCAAAAAAAATCAAGACCCCAAGAAGCTCGGTCGCCTTCAAGTAATTGTTCCCGAGGTTTTAGATGCAGACAACGAAAACTGGGCTCTGCCTTGCTTGCCATACACGGGCAAAGATATGGGGATGTTTACAATACCACCAGAAGGTGCCAACATCTGGGTGGAATTTGAGGGAGGGAATCGCGATCGCCCGATTTGGACAGGTTGCTTCTGGACCAATGAGGAAGTGCCTAAAGAAGTTTTGGCTGCTTACGAACAAAATGGAGATCCTGCTGAAATTCAAGTTTTTAAGACGGAAGACTTAATTTTAATCTTGAGTAGGCGGACTAAAAAAGAAGGGGTAACCTTGGAGATTAAATTACCTAAAAAAGATAATAAAAATGCAAAAAAAATTATTAAATTGACCTTAGATAAGAAGGGAATTGAAATTAAACATGATCAGCAAACGCTTTTAAAATTAACAGAAGATTTGCTAGAGCTGAAAACTCAGGAAACAGGAGTGGATATCACGGCTAAGCAGATTCAACTAAAGGAGAAGGACGGTGCTGAAGGTAAACTAGAGGAATCGGGGATTGAATTAAAGAAAAAATCATCTACAGCGAAATTGACCAACGACGGTATTCAGCTAAAGAACGGTAAATCAGAGATGCAACTAGCTTCCTCTGGGATAAAAATAAGTAATGATGGCTCGGAAATAGCAGTGAATTCTGCTATAGATGTCAAGGCAAGTGGTGGCGCAAAAATTAACCTATCTCAGGTGAAAGTAAACGTTAATAACGGGGCACTGGAAGTAATGTAAGTATTTAGTGATAAGATTTAAATTAGACAAAATTGAGTTAACAAATGGAAATTGCTTATCCTTTTGAAATTGACGAACGTAAGCGAGTAGCAGAAGCGGACTGGCCAGAACATATCCGTCAAATGATCGAGCAAGTGCTATTCACGACGCCGGGAGAAAGAGTCAACCGCCCTACTTTTGGCACGGGTTTAATGCAGTTGATTTTTGCTCCTAATAGCCAAGACCTCACTAGTTCTGTTGAGTTGATGGTACAAAGTTCTTTACAGGAATGGTTGGGGGAACTGATCCATGTAGAAGGACTACAGGTAGAAACTGAAGATACCAAGTTAACTGTGACAGTAGTCTATATAATTAGACGAAATATGCAACGGGAAGTGGCTAAATTCGAGCAGGGAGAATAAAGGGGTGTACAGTAATGGATAGCGAATTCAGACATCAACGACGGATGGCAGTGAGCGCTCATCCGATTCAGATCGGGCTTGATTATATCCAAGTTGAGTGGCTAGAAGATACTGAAGACGAGTGGAATCTGCTAGTCTATTTCATTCCTGCAGCACCAGATTTAGTGGGCAAAAAGGTGGCTCCCGAAAAAGTAAGTTTTGGTAATATCCAAATTACCAAAGGTGGCGTGGTTAGCAGTGATGTTCAGTTGCTAGAACCCACGGAGGAAAAACCACAACCCACAGAGGGTAATAAGCTTGAACTCAAGGTTAAGCATCAGTTGAAATCAGATGATAGTGAGGAGCAGAGCAATTCCTATCAATTAAAACTGATTAATATATCATACCTAGATCGATTCTTTGAGGAGCTGAGCTTTGGCTTCCGAATACCGGAGCAGATCTCGACGAAAATTGATCCGCAACAGCCGCTACTTGGAGAGCTGAAAACTCAGGAATCCATCGAAATTACCTATCTGGCTAAGGACTATAGCAGCTTTCGCCAATTGATACTTGATCGCCTATCGGTGGTAATGCCTAAATGGCGAGAGCGCAATCCAGCCGATATTGGAATAGTTTTAACAGAAATATTAGCTTATACTGCTGACCGAGCCAGCTATTATCAGGATGCAGTGGCAACAGAAGCCTACCTGAGTAAAGCTCGACAACGAATTTCTATCCGTCGCCACTGCCGTTTGGTAGACTACGTACTGCATGAAGGCTGTAATGCTCGGGTTTGGGTATACCTGGAATTACACTCTGGGATGGAGCCAGTGATGCTCCACAAGGACTCCATGGTCGTTACGGGTGCATCGACATTGCAGCCAGTGCTAAAGTCTGATTCCCGTGAAGCCCAAGAGGTGCTCAAGAAAAAGGGGGCTAAGGTTTTTCAAACCCTACACGACCTGGAACTGCGATCACAACACAATGAAATTCAGTTCTATACTTGGGGGGCAACTGAGTTTTACTTAAAAAAAGGTACTACAAAAGCAACATTAGTAGGACATTTAAAACATTTGCAAAAAGGTGACCTACTGTTACTCGAAGAGGTAAAAAACCCGCAGACGGGGGAAGACGGTAATCCGGAGCACCGTCAGGTGGTGCGTTTGACTATGGTCAATTCTCAGGTAGAAGACCTGATCGGAGGTAGATTTAAGGACCCACCAGATAATACAGCAGTGCCATTGACTGAGATTGAATGGGCTCTTCCCGATGCACTCCAATTCTCTCTGTGCGTGGCTAAACCTTTTTGTCCGAAAACTACTAGCCCCCTCAGCGTCGCCCGGGGTAATATTGTACTTGCCGATCACGGCAAAAGTCAGGAAGACAATAACATGCCTAACGTGCAGGCATCGGGGGAGTATCGCCCCCAATTGTCTAAAAGTGATTTAACCTACAGCGAAGTTTACAAGCACGAACAGGCAAAAGAACAGCCCGCAGCACAACTATTACAGCAAAACCCTCAAAACGCTGTACCAGCATTGGTGTTAGAATCCTCTGCTAGTAACAGTGGTGATTGGGAAACCTGGCATGTACGACCCGACCTTTTGAATAGCAATCAGTTTGCTTCAGATTTTGTTGTGGAAATGGAGAGCGATCGCACAGCTCACCTGCGCTTTGGAGACGGAAATTTGGGTAAAGCCCCCCTAGCCGGTTCGACCATGAAAGCGAGCTACCGCAGTGGTAACGGTACTGCGGGTAATGTGGGTCGAGAGGCGATCGCTTATCTGATCACCCACGATAGCAATTACTACGTAGAACTGGTTGGGAAAATTGCTAAAATTTACAACCCCTTAGCTGCCGAAGGTGGTATAGACCCCGAAGCGATCCCCGAGGCCCGGCTGAATGCCCCTCAGGCTTTCCGCATTCGTCAGAGCTGCGTTACAGAAGCAGACTATGTTGAAGTAATGCAACGTTACCCGGAGGTGCAAAAGGCTGCTGCCCAACTGCGCTGGACTGGTAGTTGGTACACTATGTTTATTGCGGTCGATCGCTATGAGGGCAAACCGATCGATAAGGCCTTTAAGCAGGAATTGCGCGATTATATCAATCCATTCCGATTGATGGGTCACGACCTAGAGATTGTCGAACCGACCTTGGTTCCCTTGGATATAGTGTTACAGGTAACACTTAAAGATGGCTATTTCCAAAACAGTATCAGACGCGCCCTTCAGGAAACCTTTGGCAACAAAGATTACAAGAGTGGCAGGCGCGGTTTTTTTCATCCAGATAACTTCACCTTCGGTCAACCCGTTTTCCTAAGTCGTATTATTAAGAAGACGATGGACATTGATGGGGTGTATCGGGCTGAAGTTAGCCGTTTTCAGGTTTGGGGTCGGACACCTCAGGATGAACTGAACCGAGGTGTAATCGCCACTGATACCTTGTCCATTGTGCGAGTGGATAATAATCCTTATACTCCAGAGTATGGTTTGATCGAGTTTGAATTAGAGGGGGGCGTATAGCAATCCTATCTGATTCGTGAAATAAATGGGCTGTTTTAAGGCAGAAGGCAGAAGGCAGAAGGCATACGATACCAGAGTTAGAGCTAGTTTTTAATAAGTCCAGTGATTTTACAAATGATTTAGGATTGCTATATGACCCCTAGTGGTAATTCAAAATTCAAAATTCAAACTTCAAAATAAATAAAATCATAAATTTGGCAATTTTTTAATTATGGAAGCCCCCCCGGGTAATAAAAAATAAAAAATAAAAAATAAAAATTAAGAATTGTCCGAATCATTTTGAATTAATAATTTTGAACTTTGAATTGGAGCAAAGCGACGGCGTAAGCCCCCACTGATTGTCATTTTGAATTAATAATTTTTAATTTTGAATTGGAGCAAAGCGACTTGACATCAACACCAGAAAACCAACCAGAAGCAATTTACAATCCACCAGGGCTGACAGCCCTCTCTTATCGAATTGCTAGGCATGATGATAGCCTCAAGCGGATGAAAGCTGGGTTGCATACTCAGACAACCCCCCCTAATCAAAAGGATGGTTCGCGACCCCTAGGGAAACTGACCGTTAGCCACAACAATGATCCTGCGATCGCATTTTTAGATGGTTGGGCGGCAGTGATGGAAGTGCTGACGTTTTACCAAGAACGGATCGCTAATGAAGGCTTCGTGAACACGGCAACCGAGCGACTATCGTTACTGGAACTGAGTCGGACGGTGGGCTACGAACTAGCTCCGGGTGTGGCTGCCAGTACCTATCTAGCTTTTACCATCGAAGAGTCAGAGGATGTACCGGAGATTGTCCAAGTCCCCGAGGGAGTTACAGTCGAAAGCGTACCCATAGCTAATGAAGAACCCCAGGTATTTGAGACTGTAGAAACCTTGGAAATGCGGGGGGCGTGGAATTTACTGCAACCCCATATACCTTCAGAAATTGTCCCACCAGAAATAAGCGAAGACACCGTATCACTCAAGCTATCGGGTACTGAAACTCAGTTGGAAGAGGGCGAGCCTCTATTAATAGTAGAAGAGGAAGTAAAATCTTCTGAAAATGTTTACACTGAAAGTCTTTATACTAACCTGACCGCAGTAGAGACTGATGAGGAACTAGATTACACCACTGTTGCTTGGGAAAAAGGTTTGGGTTGGGAACCCCGCAGGGAGATCCAAGTGTTTGCTTTACCGGAACAAGTCACTCTATTTGGTAGCGAGGCTCCCGAATGGAATGAATTGAGTCCGGAGGAGCAACGCCTGTACAGTGATGACACCGGTGGTGTTTTTAACTATATTGACGAGCAGGAGTGGACGTCAATTTCTACAGGCTTGTTGAAAAACGCTGATGTTCGGGCTTTGGTGCGCGAGCCAAACACTGGTAGTCTGTTTGTCGGAACTCATAATGGCATCTTTCGCTCTAAGGACGAAGGCAGAAATTGGGTAGAGATTAACAAAGGTTTAACAAATCTTGATATCTACTCCCTAGCAGTTAGTGAGAAAGGATATATTTTTGCAGGGGCGACCGACGGGAATGTTTTTAGAAGCATTGACCAGGGAGAAAGCTGGGTAGAAATAGGTAGTGAGGGGATTATTTTTCAACATACACTAACTACAACAACTACCAGCAAAGGGGCTCAAACAACTCCCAGCGAAGAGGCTCAAACAACTCCCAGCGATGGGGCTCAAACACCTACCAGCGAAGCGGCTGAAACACCTACCAGCGATGGGGCTCAAACACCTACCAGCGAAGCGGCTGAAACACCTACCAGCGATGGGGCTCAAACACCTACCAGCGATGGGGCTCAAACAACAGAAACATCGACGCCCATAACCACCAGTTTGCCCAGCAGTATTCTCCGCATTATCCGCTGTCTTGCTGTTTATGATAACATCATCTATGTGGGTACTGAATATGGCATTTTTAAGTCCAAAGATAATCATAGAAGCTGGGAGGATTTTAATACAGTAAGTGACTCCCCCCCTAGTGATTTGAATGGCACGATTGTATATTCAATCGCGATAATTACCAAAGCTACAACAGAAGCTACTACAACAGAAGCTATTACAACAGAAGCTACTACAACAGAAGCTACTACAACAGAAGGGACTACAACAGAAGCTACTACAAATTATATTTTTATTGGGACTGACCAGGGTGTATTTCGTGCCCAGGAAAATGACACTGAGTTGTGGAAAAAGATTAACGACAACACGCTGAACGATAAAAAAAGTGTATATTCACTAGTTGCGGCTAAAATCAACAATCAAGACTATCTATTTGCCGGAACAAACACAGGGGTATTTATCTGCGACAATCCTTATGCTGATCCTGTAACTTGGCAGAAGATTAACAACGAAAATCTGACCGATAAAACTACTGTCTATTCCCTGAGTATAGCGACTAAGCAAGACAGCAATTATTATATATACGCAGGGACAGACCGTGGTGTATTTTACTCCCAAGTTAACCCAGTTGACACAGCTGACACAGCTGACACAAGTAATCTTCAGGTAAACTGGGAACAAATCAATAATGGATTGATAAATAAGGAAATTCGTAGTATAGTAGGCTATTTTGATGCAGCCCATCAAGAAAAGCTATTCGCAGGAAGTTGGTTTAATAGCCTCCATACAACGGACTGGCCAGGGTTTGCGATCGCAAATCAGCAACATGTCGATCTCAATGATATCTACGATAATATTTTCCCAAATAGTTGGGTGGTATTGAAGCATCAAGAAAGTAGCCAGGCTTATAAAGTTAAGAGCGTAGGGACAGTTTTGCGCAATGAGTTTGGCGAAAATGGTAAACTAACCCGGATTCAACTCGAAACTACTCAAGCAGTACTCAGAGCATTTGGAGGGGACAAGTACCGCGAAACTGTAGTTTTAGCCCAAAGTGAAGCTTTAAAACTGTACGAAGAAATTATCTACCGAACAAAACTGCCAGTGGAAGGGGATAACATAGAGTTAGATAAAGTCGTCCCAGGACTGGAAGAAGAACGGAAAATTATTATTAGTGGCCAGCAAATGCGAGCCAAAATTCCTCCAATAGGAGGGGTTGTCCGTCAGTCGTTGTTGAGTGACAAAACTTGGGCAAATTTGACTCAACTGTGGACCTATACTGATGTTAATGACTTGTTAATTGACCAGGAAGCCCATAGGGAAACCCTATTTGCTGGAACCGCAACAGGAGTGTCGCGTCTAGAACTGGGAAGCAATCAGTGGCTCGACGCTTCCCAACAGAGTATCCAAGTTCTGGAATGTTACTCAGACGGTGACTCCCGCATCATATTGGCAGGAACAGTAGCTGGAGTCTTTAAACATGATGGCACTAACTGGAGCCCTCTGAATAATGGCTTGACAAATACTGATGTCCGTGCTCTGACTAGCTATTTACAAGATGAGATCCCCATGATCTTAGCGGGGACAGCAGGGGGAGTATTCCGATATGAGAACAATAGA
>NZ_JAAHIG010000030.1:0-25846 GCF_010692305.1 Moorena sp. SIO4G3
TATGGGACTAGTCACAATGGTACTAGTCACAATGGTACTAGTCACAATGGTACTAGTCACAATGGTACTAGTCACAGGAATGTTCAAATCAACAATACTTCAGATAATAATTGATAGTTAAGGGAATAGGGAACTTGATATCAGGCCAACGACTAATAGTGACAAACAACTTATCGGGTGATTTTAAAGTTCATAACTGATCCCAAATCCGGTTTATAAAAGCTTATAAAAGTTAGTCATAAGTTAACCAATGATAATTAGTTAAATTTTTAATCTCTGAGGTCATGGTTTGTTCGCAGAGCGTCTCTGTAGGAGAGCGATGCAGTCGCTCATGGGGGAAACCACGGCAAAGCGCGAGTGGTTTGAAGTTACCGTAAGACAGGCTCGCCTTGTCAGCCATGCTTTGCGCGAGTGGGGGAAACCACGCCAGTTGCTCATGGGGGGAACCCCCAAGACCGCACTGGCTCCCCAAGACCGCGCAAATCACGCTAATCAATAAGTTTTAACCCTTTTCTGCATAGCCTACCAACCATAAAGGCTCAACGTAATCAGGTTTCGTCTCCGGGGGGAACCCCCAAGACCGCGCTGCCTCCCCAAGACCGCTTAGGTGCGCTTGATAGACTAAGCTTAACCATTGATTGTTAACTCTTGGTATTAAATAGCAGAGAGTTTTTCCCGTTTTTGGTTCAACAAATCCATAAACATCCTCTCCACTCATAACGATGGTGTACTACTGCTGTAGGTCTTTCTCCTATAGGAACCCAGATTTTTCTGATAATTGGCTTTAATCCGACTCTGTGTTCATCAAAAAACCAGACCTCTATCTGAGCAAAGGCCGTAGGCCACGCTACGCGATCGGAAAATTGTGCTCGTAATTGTTGGACTGTTATCTGTATCTTTTTTTCAGTTCACCATTACTCATATGGTCAGCTAAATAAGCTTTTTTTTGCATTTGACATTATGATTTTGTATTGAGTATATTTCCGGATTTGGTATTATCATGGTTTCAAGGATTATTACAGCAGCTCAAGTGGTATTACCGTACATTTTCGTGCCGAAACTACCAATCGCCAATTACTTATTACTTGATTAATAATCCTCCCCAAGCAAGTAATAGAGAAAAAAATATCGCAGCGATCGCCTGTCTACTTAACAGCAATAAGGCAAATCTAAGAGACTGTTCTCGCGTAATAGTTAATAGAGTAACTAAACAAGGTAGCAATACTCCTGCTAGATACACCCCAGTCAAAACCTGCAATGGAGTTAACATAGCCAAGGTTTCTGGTTCGGCAAATAATAGCAGTCCATCTTTGCGAATAGAAGCTAAAACAATAGGCAATGAGGCTTCAGGGGGTAAATTAAACCATCCCATCAAAGGGTTAATAATATTGGCTAAAGCTGCGATTGTTCCTAACCAATTCAACACAGAAGCAATAACGGTAATAACTAAAAAGATGGGAATTGCATTGAACAAAAATTGATTAATAGTTGACTTAGCTTCGCGCCAAATTACTGACGAATGAGGAAATTCTAAAAATGCTCTTTTTTCGATTACTAGGGGATTCTGATTCGATTTAGCTGTAGGGGAAGAAATGATGTAGGTATATATCAAGGTGGTTGCGGTTAGATACAGCAGGTAAGGAATTATCAAGTAAGGTAACTTAGCAGCACTAAAGACCCCTAAAGTTGCGCCAAACTGATAAGAACAAGCCGAACCAAAAGCGATCGCGGAAATACAAGTTCCCCTAGAACAACTAGAACAGGCACGGGTGCTAATCACCGCAGGAACATTACACCCCATACCCATAATTACTCGTACTAAATCCCGTCCCGATAACCCAAACTGACGGAGTAAAGGATCGAGAGCAATGGTAATTCGTTCTATTAACCCACTAGCTTTATATGCGCCCAAGAATAGGGCATAGAGAATTACTGTGGGCATCGCCCAAATAAACAGCAACGGACTCATAGTTATCAGTCCATACTGACCTATCAGTATTTCTCTTAACCAGATTGGGAGTTGGGATAAAGGCTCAAGAAGGGGAGCGATCGCACTTTGTACTATAGGATCTGCTAAGGTCGCAAAGGAGTTAGCACCCCAGACAGCAATAATCGCAGGAATAAGTAATAAAGCGATCGCCAATAACCAGCCTAGTCGAGGATGTTCTAACAGCGTTGGTTGGGGTTGAATATGCCAGCCAGCCCTTGTAGGAATCCATTGTACGGGAAAAGGATGAGGTTCTTGCAGAGAAGCAAAAATATGGTCTTTTTGTTCTGTAGTAATGTGGCGGGCATCTACAGTGACAATGCTCAGGCTAGAAGTTTCCCTCCATTCCCGAACCACTTGTTGAGGAGGACACGGGGTCTGGGGTTGCCCCAGACCCGTGAGATGTCCGTTATGAACCGTCGAGAATACCTTATCCCAGAAAGTAATCACCACAATGCCCCTTTTATCTGCTACTAAAGGTAGTAGATCTGCTAAATCTCGATCTACTTCGGTTGCCTTGACTATCAATAGCACGGTGTCATTTTCTTGTAGCTGTCTTAAAGCTTTCTTAGTAGTTACGCTGTCGGAACGATAGAGAATTCCAGGAGTATCGATAAAGGTATAGGCTTCAGATTGATAAGTGTCACAAGTCACTGTAGAACCGCGAAAATTGGCACTATGGGCAGTCTGTCCTGTAAGAGAAGCAATTAGTTGGGACTTGCC
Organism: Moorena sp. SIO4G3; assembly: GCF_010692305.1. NCBI lineage: Bacteria > Bacillati > Cyanobacteriota > Cyanophyceae > Coleofasciculales > Coleofasciculaceae > Moorena > Moorena sp. SIO4G3. The sequence continues at coordinate 2,711 of NZ_JAAHIG010000030.1, forward strand.
CGTACTCTCTTTACCAATAACCACAATACAATCGCGCTCTAATTTTGACGGCGTAAAAATATTCACTTTACTTTTCAACAAACACAATCGTTATTACAGCAAGAAAGGTCATCTAAGAACAAACCTTGTCGGCGATAGGCTTCCAAGGTCGTTGTGTCGATCATCGGGGCAAACAAATCCCTATAAAACGCTGATAAGGGAATTATACAGAAAATTTACGTATAACATCCCTATGCAGGGTGTTATGCGGATGAAATCTTAAGAAAATCCGTATTGGGGGTGATTAGATGGAAAAAATCCGTATTATTGATAATAATTCATAGTGAGGCTTTAAAATTACGACTAAATATAGCCCGTCACCGTAGTTCGTCAACCTACCACTAGGTTGCTTGCTCAAAAGTTTTACATAAGAAGCTTATAGGCAAGCTACCTCAGTAAGCAGATTATCCAGTTGTATCAATACTGAGATTGGTGCGTAAAAATTGGGGGATACAAAGATTTTTGTTGTTTATTCATAGAGGAGTTTCCTCTGAAAAATAATTGGTTGCTGAGATGTGTATGTTGTATATCGTTGTTGGTGCTGTTTGTTGTAGGATTACCAGCAGCAGCTTTAGCAGACCAAGCAGGCTTTAACGATTTTTTAGACAATCAAGGCTATCAATATAGGATCATAAGATATTCCACCATAGTGGTGAATCTTAATAGACCTGCTGCCAGTTTATTGCTGAGGGTCTGCACTGATCAATTAGGGACAGGTAGAGTTATACAGCCAAATGCTAGATATACCTTAAGGTGCAATTTCTAATAATGTGCATAGGGCGTCTAAGTTGGCTTAGCCGTCGGGCACTAGGCATTTCGCTTGTGCCTAACAATTTCTTGCAATCGGACGCACAGGCTTAAGGATTCGGCCTTCCCGAAGCATGGTTTGCGCGCCGCTGAAGATTGTTGTTAGCATCCCGTCTCCTAGATTAAAGTGGTGAGGTTAGTTGGGAGGGCGATTGTTATGTTGCGTCGGTGGTAAACGATTCAGTCTTTCTATCTTTGTCAGTGGTGGGAAAAACAATTCGTGGCTTGGGTTGGGAGGGGATCGTTCCCTTCATTTCCCCGCCATTAGTTTGTGAATAAAAGTTAAAACTTGAGTATTTTAAAACCGATTTTGATAGGGTTTAGTTGGTTCGGTTAAGTCAAAGTCCCCTGCGATTTCTAACAACTTGTTGCAGCGGACGCTACGATAAACCCTGTTGATTTTTTCAAGGTATTGAAGCGCCGCTGAACCGTGCCGTTAGATATGGTTCGATCTGGTGGATGAACTTCAGACTCTGCTCAATTTGGCTGAAAACAGCGATAATAAAGAAGATATAGTTTATGCTCTGAGTGAAATAGCAATGACTGAGTTACTTGAGCGTGCGATTGCTAGGTTACAGACCTTGACTGAAAGTGAACAGAACGCAATTGCCTCAATTATCTTAGAGGAAATTGAGGATGAAAGGCGTTGGGACGATTCATTCTCCCGTTCTCCGGACGTTCTCGCCAAGCTTGCTGCTTCAGCAATGGCTGAGTACCACGATGGTGAAACCCAAGAACTTGATCCAGATAAGCTGTGAAATCACGCACTACCGCTCAATTCCGCAAAATGTTTGCTGATTTGCCTCAGCAGGTTCAACAACAAGTTCAGCAATGGCTGAGTACCACGATGGTGAAACCCAAGAACTTGATCCAGATAAGCTGTGAAATCACGCACTACCGCTCAATTCCGCAAAATGTTTGCTGATTTGCCTCAGCAGGTTCAACAACAAGCCCGTGCAGCTTATCGCCAGTTTCAGCAAGACTCAAGCTATCCAAGCCTGCGTTTTAAGAAAGTGCATCCAGAACTTCCAATTTTCTCCGCTCGCATCAACAAGAACTACCGAGCAGTTGGTCAAGTAGAAGGAGACACGGTGATTTGGTTTTGGATCGGTTCGCACGCAGATTATGACCGATTACTAGGGCAGATATAGCAACACAACATAAATCTTATTGTTCAACAAACACAATCGTTATTACAGCAAGAAAGGTCATCTAGAAACAAACCTTCTCGGCGATAGGCTTCCAAGGTCGTTGGATCGATTCCCAGACGTTGAGCGATCGCATTACCGACTACAGCAAATCGCTGCCGAAATTTGTAAATAAAGCAAAAAATCAACTCTCCGTGACGCACCGAAGGACCGACGACAAATAATCCTGGAGTTAGGGTAGACTCATCTTCTTCAGTCAGGGCTGCATAGCCATTTGACCAGTCAAATAGAGGTGCGATTTGTTTTAAACTGCTGTTAAATCCCGTACAGAGAATTGGCGGTGTGGAACTAAACCACTGTTCGTACTCGCTCTCCACCACATATCCTTTTTTTACTGCTTTGACTGCTTCAATGTTCTGTTCTCCAATTAGTTCGACCCGACCCATAGAATAAGCTCTTTCTAAACGTTTTAGACTATAAGGAGACAGAGAAACACTAGGATCTGAGTCTAAGTTTAACCAGCTACTCTGGCGATCGATTAACTTTACTTTTTTCCCTAATGCTGCCAAATTTGACGCTGCATCTACACCGCTTTCATAGCCTCCCACAACTACAAATTCTTTCCCCTTAAGCTCTGTCCAAGAACGTATTTTGGAATTATGAATGCAGAATTCTGCTCCTGGAAACGGATTAAGATTGGGATATTGAAACTCTCCTGCTGCCCAAATCACAAACTGCGATCTCAGCGAAGCTGAGGCACTGCGTGAACGCAACTCGCCTTTAGAAGTTTCCAAGACAAAGCCTTTGCCTTGAGGTAAAGCTGCAATAGTTTTCACATTTGTCTCGGTTTTTATAGGTAGTTGAAAATGCTCTGCTACAGTCTCCAAATATAGGGCATATTCTTTCCCCGAAAGATGTTCCTTTCTGAAACTGAGGGCAGGAGAAGTATTTAAAACTACTGCGTTGAGATCCAGCAATCCAAAACCATGACTGGGAAACGACGGCGTAATGAATCGCATTTCTTCAGCCCAACGCCTAAAAGAAGCCCCTACTTGATGTCGTTCTAAAATGACAAAGTTTTCAATTCCTAAATATTTTAAGACTACTGCACAGCCAATTCCAGCAGCCCCAGCCCCCACAATTACAACTTCAAAACGATCGTTAGTTTTGTTCACCAGCAGACAATCTCGAATAGATACTTTATGACAATTATAATCATTCTATAAAAAAAAGCTAGCTTTCTAACAAACAATATTGGTGAGGCAGTGGTAAACCATGATTGACATCCTCCCACCANATTTATATAAGATTGAATCAATGTCTTGATGCAGTCGCTCATGGGGGAAACCCCCAAGACCGCGCTGCATCGCTTCGCGCAAGTTCAGAAAGCCGTTGTTTCACACACGGGATTTGAACCCGTATATTCTCGATTTTGAGTCAAGTGCCTTTCCATTTGGCGAGTATGAAAGCTTTCCGGGTCAGGGCGCGAAGGTGACTCAGTGAATTTTTAAAATTGTTTAGTTATGGCAGCTGATTTCCACTAGAATTAGGGTCCCCGTGCAAGTCAGTAAAGCTTTTAAGAACATGATGCTCTATCCATTTGAGCTACAGCGGCAAATAGCGCCGCTGATAGGATTCGAACCTATAACCTTCCGATTCGTAGTCGGTAGTATGTAAGCTTCAGCGGTTAGGGCGCGGGGGGAAATTTGGAACAATTGCTTCTGTGCAAGTTAACAACAGCTTTATAGCAACTTACGATCGTCCTTGTCTTGATGCAAAGCGCGAGTGGGGGGAACCCCCAAGACCGCGCTGCATCGCTACCAAGCATGGCTTAGCAGTGGACACGCACGCCAAATCTCTGTAAGACAATGGCTTAGTGCTCGCGCTCCTCGGTTACCCGAGTTCGTTACTTTAGGATCGTTATCTGTGTTTGACATCTCCCCCACTTAAAAGAGGGGGATTCTAAAAGGTTGTTACACGGCAGGTTGAAACCGTGCCGCTATCGGCTTTCGCCGACGCTATCGGCTTTCGCCGACGCTACGCGAACGCGAACACATCTTTTCCGGTATGATTTTTTCAAAGAGTCGAAAATGCCATACCGGTGCGGGAGTGTCAAAGCTCCCCTACTCAGCTTGGTTAGGTCAATACCTAACTGTCTGACTACTTTCGTGGGAAATATCAGCAACACCTTTACCGTTGTTGTTTTTTGGGTTTTTCACCATCTTTTAAGAGGCAATAGGCGTACGATTCTCCTTTTTCATATTATAGATACGGCGGGTTAAAACCCGTCGTGTCCGTTTCATCCCCTCCTTAAAAGAGAGGGGCTCTCACGTTCCCGGATTTTTTGGTAGGCTTCTTGAGATTAGGGCACAGTACAAAAGGTTTAACCTTTTAACACCTTTTAAGCATAAACCTTAACCATAAACCGCTTCAGGTCTGATAATCAGATTGCGGTTGGTACTGCGGTCAATGACATAAGAGGTAAAGCGCTCTGGGGCTACATCAAAGTACTTCGCAAGTTGCTGTTTAACAGCAATATCGTTCATACTTTTGGCTATACCCAGCTGACCTTCAGCAATGTCGTAGGAACGACCTTCAAACCGAACATGAATCATTGGGCATCCCTCCTTGTAGCGCGATGTTTTCTCTTTAACCTTACTGTTATACTACATGCATATTACAAATGTGTCAAGTCCTTGGCACAAAATTTTTTACGACTTAGGGAGAACTGGGATATTTGACTTCTTTGACCCTTAAAAGCCGGGAGATTCATTAGACCTTATACTAGCGAAGGTAACTTGGGGCTGATATCGTTAGATTGTTCGCGACCCGATTGAAGCTCAACGAGGCGAGTGTTTATCTTAGGATTCAAAATTATACAGTAAAATTTTATTATTTAATACAATCCAGCTCAAAATATTGAAATTAACTTTAAGCAAGCAATAGATGAGCAACTTTAAGGATCAAGTGGCACTAATCACAGGAGCTTCCTCTGGCATTGGAGCAGCTCTTGCTCATGAATTAGCCCGTGAAGGAGCCAATGTGGTACTCCTAGCTCGGCGAGCAGAACGATTAGAAACCATAGCTTCACAAATTGATCCTAATGGTCAACGTGTACTTGCTATCCCCTGTGATGTCACGAAGGATGGTGAGCTGGATAAAGCGGCAAGCTTTGCCCGTAGTAAGTTCGGCAAAATTGATATCGTTGTTGCTAATGCTGGCTGGTCTTTGAAGGGTAATGTGGAAAACCTCAGGGTGAATGACTATCGACGTCTGTGGGAAACCAATGTTTTTGGGGTACTGAGTACCATCTACGCGACCTTAGATGACCTCAAGAAAACTAAAGGAAGACTGGTCATCATTAGTAGCGTAAAAAGTTACCTTGCCTTGAGTGGCGATTCTCCCTATAGTATGAGTAAATTTGCTATCCGGGCTTTGTGTGAGTCGTTGTCTCAGGAGTTGGCTCCCGATGGGGTGTCGGTCACACACATTTGTCCAGGGTACGTTGCTACTGAAATTCGTCAGCTAGACAATCAGGGCATTTGGCATTCAGACTGGGAGGATCCTATTTCCCCCAGGCTTCTGATTTCTGCTGAGCAAACTGCCAAACAAATTGTTCAAGCTATTTACCGACGACAACGGGAACAGGTAATAACAAACTACGGCAAGCTGATTGTCCTGATCAAGCGTCACATGCCTTGGTTGGTCTCATTGCTCATTTCAAAATTTAAAATCAAGGTAGCTGCTAAGCCGTCACCAATTAAGCACTAATATTTATTACTATAGCAATTATCAGCGACGTTTGGGCGTTGCTGAATTAAGGAATTAATGCGCCATTATCTGATTTTATTACAGCCCCCTAAATCCCTCGCTTGGGGGGCTAGGGGGCGAAAGCATACCCAAAATCAGCAACGCCTTTTCCAGAAAGTTGTCTCTGACTACCTGTTGCATGCACTTAGCCATACCTTTAGCAACCTGAAACTAATTACCATATCCCTTTTTATTGCCATAAAAAACTGTTTTAAACTCTAGAAAATCGCTATTTGGACTATAAAGCGTATAAGTAGCCTTTCCTGGTTCTTTGCCTACATTTCCTACACCAACAACTCTTCTTTTCGGTGCAGTAATAGTTTGCACGGGTTGCTGGCGTTCTAAAGTCATCACCGAACTATTTACCGAACCTCCTTGTAGTTGATATTCAAATACTTGACCCGAACGACCACAAAAGAGATAATTTGCCTGGACTCTTTGCAAGCGGTCTAACATTTTCCAGGGTGCGGTTTCGGGGGTTAACTCATCGCTGACGCTAACAATGCTACCGTGAATTAACAAACAATCTAATTCAAAGAAGCCAAAATGACAGTTGCGTAACCACTGTACGGTTTCGCGAGATACCGAATCCCAAAGAAGTTTAGCGGTTTCTTTACCAAAGCGCTCGATTAATTCTGTCGGTTCTGGTGTCGAACCCAAACCGTGTAAAGTAAAGCATTGTTCTTCCCACCAGCCTACGCATACTTGGGGTTCTAATTCTCTAGGTAAAGGATTCTGAATTCGTTTAATTACTTGTTCGCTATCTTGGTTAGCTGCTACGATATCGCCCAGAATATACAATGCTTCCACCTTAAAGCGCTGGCGTTTGATATCTGCCAACACTGCTTCGTAAGCTGCGATATTTCCTTCAATTCCGCTTAAAATTGCCCACATTGATTTTCAATTTAAATATTTAAGTAATTTAATTTACCTCTCACACACATGAGTCGGATCGTCGGCTTTTTCAGCAAATTCCAAACCTCTAGCCAAACGCCAAGCGAAAATCGGTGGTAAACCAGCATCTAAGATGGCAGCGCAGGTGGTTTGATAGTCATACTCCACTTCCCGCAAGTTTACTGCTTGTGTTTCCGTATCATAGATAACATAGGTAGCATTGGGACGACCATGACGGGGTTCGCCTACCGAACCGACATTGATAATTCGCTTCAGGGGACTATTAAAACTTATGGTTGGTTGTTCGTTTCTACTGGGTTGACGAACTTTAACCTGTAATTGTCCAGAATCTAGGGTGCGGACATAGGGAAAGTGGGTATGTCCGCAAAATAATATATCTGCATCGCTGGAGAGAACTCTTTCTAAAGCAGTGAAAGCATCCATTTCGGGTAACAAATATTCGTGGTTGCTATTAGGACTACCATGTACGAAACAGAGATTATCTTCTTTGTAGGTATGGGGTAGTTGGGCTAAATATTCCCTAACTTCGGGATTGACGTGCTTATTTGTCCATTCGTGGGCGATTTGACCTCTTTTTTCCGCCAACAGGGAAGGATAACTACATTCACAAGCATTTAGTCCTTCTACAATATCTTCATCCCAACAACCCTGTACAGTGGGAATATCTAAAGAACGAATTTGTTCCACCACTGCATTAGGATAGGGACCATAACCCACTAAATCCCCCAGACAATAAATCTTTTCTGCTTTTTGTTCGTCAATATCCAGTAAAACTGCATCTAACGCTGCATAATTACCATGGATACAAGATATCACTGCTATTTTCATACCACTTCTACCTCTGGTTCAATTTCTAAAGACTCTTTTACTTGTTGTTGGTAATAATTAATTGCCGATTCGGGAAGACAGCAATCTTGGACAGTTTGAACAATTTCAGCTTTATCTAAATTACTACCTACTATTTCAAAACCACTAAAACGATCTGGTTTACCATTTAACCAACGGGGTAATTTTAAAGGTGTAAATGCTAATTCGGATTCCCCTAGTATGAAGTCACCATAATAAATTTGTCCATCCATTAGGTCGAAAAGTCCTTTTACCCGAGCTACCTCACCGTAAGCACCTTGAGTAAGTTCCAGCCAAAAAGTAGCTAAACTATCAAAATCTAAAATTTCCCCCGTCAAAACCCCCCGATGAATCTGCAAAGCTGTGGTTGGCTTAGTGATGTTATTTCCTGGAATAACTTCATCCGCCCAAGTATTTAACTCTGTACTATCTGTATCGCCGGGGATTATGGCTACTCGATGGGGGTTAAAAGTTTGCAGTAAAGGTTCAATTCCGGCTAAATCCAAATACCAGGGAATCTCTAGATAAGTAATGGTTTTGTCTAATTCCGCTTCTTCCCCTGTCTGATAAAGTTTTAGTTGAGGGTATTCACTTTGGAGATATATTGCATCAATGGGTACGGAATCGGTTTTAGGACTGAAATAACCTACAGGTTTATTGGTTTCGGCTATTTGTTGACCAATCCAGTGGGTTTTACCGGCACCGGTCGGACTGGCGACAGCAATAATCATAAGGAGTTTTTTTTGATGACGATAATCATTGTATCAAAAAAAGAGATGAGCTTTATACCCATCTCTCACGCTGCCACGCAAATTAATTAATGCATTGAAGGGTTGTGGTGAATTAAACTCATAAACTCCTGACGGGTTTTTGGATCATTTGCAAATACACCTCTAACCGCACTAGTGGCAGTCCAAGAACCAGGTTTTTGGACTCCTCGCATTACCATACACATATGGCTTGCTTCCACTACTACCGCTACCCCTTTTGGTTTTAATAATCCTTGAAGGGCATCGGCAATTTGGGCAGTTAATCTTTCCTGTACCTGCAAACGTCGTCCGTACATTTCACAAATACGAGCAATTTTTGACAGTCCGATTACCTTACCGTCGGGAATATAAGCGACGTGAGCGTGACCGAGAATAGGTAAGATATGGTGTTCGCAGGAGCTAAATAGGTCAATGTCCCGAACTAAGACCATTTCATTGGTATTTTCGTGAAATACTGCCCCGTTGAGGAGTTCGTCTAAAGATTGATGATAGCCAGAAGTCAGAAATTTCAAGGCTTTGACCACTCTTTTAGGAGTATCTTTCAAGCCTTCGCGGTCTGGGTCTTCTCCCAATCCTAACAGTAAAGTCCGTACCGCTTGGCGCATCTCTTCTTCAGAAACGAGAGGTTGTTGGGTGGTATTTAGTTTTGGTAATTTGCGATCAATTTTCTCAATCTGGTTGGGTTCGGACTTACCTAAGGTCATGAATTTGAATTAGATGAAATTAAACAGTAACAGAAGTAGCCAAGCAGTTATAGGACTTACGCAAATCCCTCAATTTACACTACCTGTAGTGTGAACAAGGTGTGGCATAGCCTACCCATGGAGTCTGTGCGTAAGTCCTGAGTTATTTAACTTTTGGCGAAGTTTATCGGTATCTAAATGATAACCGATAAAGACTAGCTGATTAACAGGAGGAGTAGACCAAAGTTCGGACTTGATCTCGCTGCCCTGTCCGCAGAGTTGGAAAATGTGACGTAATGGTACTGGTTCGGTCGAATGTGAAGGAGAAAAGCCTTGCAGGTCATGAAATAGGGGCATGCTGGAGTTAATAGAAGCCTTTCCTCAATGGTGGTTGTATGATCGAACTATTTTCCTACCCATGTTCTGGATGTGGGAGTGAGGATGTGTCCCCTCACCACCGCTATAGTACTCAAAACCATGGTTTCCGTACGATTTATCATTGCCGAGAGTGTGACATCTATTTCAGCGAGACCATAGCAGCCGCCACTGGCGGCTCTGACCACTCCCCTGAGTCGGTAATCCGTGATTCTTAAAGCCAGAAGGGTATTATGGATCTTAATGATACATATAAAAACTTAATTTTATCAAAAAAGAGTGTAATTGATTTTCAAAGACGTTTAGCGGGTCTCAAACCTACCCTGATGCTTTATGCCCTGCTCCATCAGTTTATTCATCAGGAGATAGAAGGAGATGAGCTGTTGACGATTGTAGATAAAAACCTACCTGCTTCAGAATCACCACGGATGGACAATGGTCTTGATGGAGCGAGGCAGTCGATTTCTATGGGAATTGCACTGTGGAGCGAAAGAACAACAGTTATTTGAGCAGGGGTTGAAAGTCGTGAGCGTTGGTGATTGACCAAACCGGAAGCCTCAATCTCTTAACCGATGGAGAACGACGATATGGCAACCTGCTGTTTGAGATCTGCCATGAGGTGATGCGCACGGGGCGACCGGGACGTCCACCAAAGGGGTTGCAAAAAGGGATCCGAGTGCGACTTAAAAATAAGGGTGCGAACAAAGGTGCAGGTCGTAAACGAAAAAAATATCAAGCTCCTGTGCCTGAGCATCCTGAAACTGAGCATGAGGTCACCGACAGTGATATTCATGCCAATCATGGCTCAGCTTTCAATGCTTCTGGGGGACGTCGTAACGAGCGCCTTTCGGCGTAAAACCAACACCTATGCGTTAATCTCGCAAAAACCTTCAAAGAACCCTTGATGTCTACTGGTTAGTACACAACTGTGTACGAGTTCATTTTACCACAAAGATTGTGCCTGCGGTGAAGTTAGGCATTTTGGAGGTTGGCATATCTTGGTCGCAGTTATTCACAATTCGATATGCTCTGTAAACAACTAATGTCAAAACTTTTCGCTTCTCACTCGGCGGAACCAGTGCCGACTTTCGGCAATCTTTACATTTTTTGTCCTGTACTTAGATTGCCCAGTCCCGGGGTTGGAAACCAGGAAGTCAAGATTATGAATTTTTGTATTTCTCCTGGATCAGCTTTGGAGAATGGTTACAAGATTTAGTTGATTTAAATGGGAATGGTCAGATTGAACTCAGTGAATGGTTAGAATGCCTCGATAAGCGTTTAGATTATGATTTTTATGAAGCCTTTATCAAACTCATTGATGGCAATGAAGATGACAAAATTGTGATAGAGGAACTTAAACTATTTTATCAAGCTTACCAAATCGATACAACTCATATAGAGGAAGCTTTTGAAACTCTCGATATCAATCTTGATAGTTCTATTTCTAAAGAGTAGTTCAAACAAATCTTCGATCAATTTTTGTNTGAAAATCCGTTCTAGAGGCACCACTGTCAAGGTTCAATCCTATAATGAGGAGCCGTATGATACGAAAGTGTCACGTACGGTTCTGGAGACTAGTCAGTGGGGTGACCCACTAACTAAGTTTAATAAGAAAACTCTCCCAAATCTCAAAAAGACTCATCCTTGGTATAAAGAGATCCACTCACAAGTACTTCAGGATTTAGTCAAAAGAGTTAAATTAGCCTTTGACCGGTTTATCAAAGGGGATAGTAACGGTAAAAGGAGCGGAAAACCCAGATTCAAAAAGCGGCACCGCTACCGCACCTTTACTTACCCTCAAATGAAAGAAGGATGTTTGGAAGGCAATCTGATCAACCTACCAAAAATAGGTAAGGTCAAAATTGTACTACATCGCCCTATCCCTGATGGCTTTAAGATTAAAACAGCTTCGATCACCAAAAAATGCGATGGCTATTACCTGGTCTTATCCCTAGAAGACAAAACTGTTCCCGAGGTTAAAGCCGATATTAATCCTGAATCAATAGTTGGTATTGATGTTGGTCTTAAAGAATTTCTGACCACATCTGAAGGGGAAAATATAGAGATTCCCCAATACTATCGAAAGTCGCAAAAAAGATTAAAAGTTATCCAAAAACGGGTATCTCGACGGAAAAAAGGAGGCAGTAACAGACTCAAAGCTATCAAGCAGCTTGGTAGACAGCACAAAAAACTAGCTGATAAGAGAAAAGACTTTCATTTTAAGACAGCTAATTACCTGCTATCAAAATACGATGTAGTCGTTCATGAAAAACTAAACGTAAAAGGACTAGCCAAGTCTCGATTGGCTAAATCTGTGCTAGATGCTGGGTGGTCAAGCTTTCTGACAATCTTGACAAGCAAAGCCGAGAATGCTGGCTTGTTGGCGGTTCCAGTAAGCGCTCAGAATACTTCACAGAATTGTTCCAATTGTGGTAAGAAAGTCCCTAAAAAGCTGCATGTAAGGTGGCATGATTGCCCCCATTGTGGATGCAGCTTGGATCGTGACCATAATGCCGCAATCAATATTAAAAATAGAGCGGTAGGGCAGTCCGTTCTTAAAGCCCAGCGCCTCCTAAGCAATAGCTGGATTGGCTGGGAAGCCTACACTGAACCCAACGGGTCAGTGTAGGAGCTGTCACAAATGCTTCAGTACACTGACGAGCAAGACGGGCCAGCTTTGATGATGCTGGTTCACCACGATGATCCCCGCGAATATGTATACGATACAGGTGCCGAGAATGCTCTTCGGGAGGCCGACGCTCGTGGTTGGACAGTTATCAGTATGAAAGAGGATTTCGTTACAGTGTTTGGAAACGAAATCGATATAGCAAAGGGAACAGGGAACAGGGAACAGGGAACAGGGAACAGGGAGTAGGAAGTAGCGATGCAGCGCGGTCTTGGGGGAAACCCCCATGAGCGACTGTATCAAGACGGGAGTAGGGAATATGGCATCAAAATTCTCTCAATTCCTACACGGATTGCTATAAATCCCAGAAAGAATTTCAATCCGAGAACCCATCTGGATATCAAATAACATCTAAATACGAAGGATTAATCCGATCAGTAGTTTCTGATTCGTATCCTAGACGGTAAATGCCAAGCCTGAGTAACCATAACTTCACTCCCTAATGGCTAATTTCAGGCTTTGGCAAAATTCCCCAATGGCTGACAAGCCTTCTGATGGAGTGCCATCTGCCAAACGCTTTACGATAGCGCTACCGACAATAACGGCATCTGCTCCCCAATCTTTGACCTGCTTAGCTTGTTCTGGCTGGGAGATCCCAAAGCCAACCCCAATGGGCTTATCAGTGAGACCACGCATCTGATTGAGTAAGTCTTTTACCCGTGATTGCAGCTGAGTTCTCATCCCGGTGACACCGGTAACACTGACTAGGTAAATAAAGCCCTGAGACTGTTTAGCGATCGCTTCAATCCGTTCTGTTGGTGAAGTTGGTGCCACTAACAATATCACTTCAATCCCGAGCTCGGCTGCAGGTTTCAGCAATATTTGAGCTTCTTCCAGGGGTAAGTCAGGCACCACTAACCCTTTCGCCCCCACTTCAGCAATCTGCTCTAAGAAGGAATTAATCCCTCGGTTGAGAATGGGATTGTAGTAGGTAAATAGGACAATTGGCGCTTGTATCTCTGGGCTAACGTCCTTTACCATTGCCAGCACATCATCCAACTGCACACCTTTTTGTAATGCTCTAGTCGCAGCAGCATGGATAGTTGGACCATCGGCCAAGGGGTCAGAATAGGGTACTCCCAGTTCAATGATGTCAGCACCAGATTGATCGAGTACCCGCAAGGCTTTGGCGGTGGTTTCTAAATCGGGATCCCCAGCGGTAATAAAAGGAATCAGAGCACACTGGGAGTTAGATCTCAGGGATCCGAAGCAATCGGAAATTTTTGTCATTGGTCATTCGTCAACTAGTTTTGCCCTGCCCCCCTGGTTAAGGGGATATGGAGGAATCGTCCTGTGCTTTGGTCAAACGCTTTTCCTGTTCCACCTCTGCTTGGAGTTGGGCAAGTTCTTCTGGTGTCATTTCTTCGAGTCGCTTTTGCAGGACAGCATCTTTATAGTCTTTCACCTGCTGGTTATAGGTCATGGTTTGGGTGAAGGCTCGAAACAGGTAGGTTAGCACCCACCCAACTAACCCCCCAACCAAGAGGACTTGACTCCAAATCCCGGCTTGGATGTGATCGTACCCAGCAAGCTGAAAGATCAAGTAGGCTATGCCGCCAGCAGCAAAGATACCAAGGGCAATTCCAATCGCGTCAATTCGTCGCATGAATTACTATAGCAAAGGGAACAGGGAACAGGGAACAGGGAACAGGGAGCAGGGAACAAAAATTCTCACAATTCATTTAGGTACCCTATAATGATCGCTTAAGTGACTGACTTACCCTTGTGGCTGACGCCGCTTGGGGCGGAGGTTTAAGATTGGACTGAAGAGTAATAAACCTGGAAAGAATAAGAAGACCATGAAGTACATGAAGCCCCGCTCGAAGGAGCTAGCAACGTACCACCGTTTCTGTAGGTAGAGATAGATGGCCAGAGGGAATACCAATAAGTAGGCTCCTGCCAAAGACAGGTATAGTATCGCAGTAATCATAGAATTTTGGTTTAGGACACAGAAGACAAATTAGCGTGGCCCAAAGGCCAAGGTCAATCGCTCAACCCTACTATACTACCTTAGGTCGAACATGCTGCCCTGTGTTCCCCCAGAGGCAGACTTTGCCCCATCCTAAAAATTTCAAAAATTTCAATACTATACTTGCATAGTAGGCTCAGTTCATGGTTAAATAGAATACAGTGAAATCACAGTGGTTGATGGGTAAACGCAAACCCACCGCTATGTGATATCAACTAGGGGGCGTGGCGGAATGGTAGACGCTACGGACTTAAGAAAATTGAGCACTGATAGAGAAATCTGTCATGTGAATGCTCTCAAATTCAGGGAAACCTAAGTCTGGTAACAGATAAGGCAATCCTGAGCCAAGCCGGGAAAACATCTCGGAAGGTGCAGAGACTCGACGGGAGCTACCCTAACGTAAAGCCGAGGGTAAAGAGAGAGTCCAATTCTCAAGAGCCAGCTATGGCAGTAGCGAAAGCTACGGGAGAATGAAAATCCGTTGACCTTAAACGGTCGTGTGGGTTCAAGTCCCACCGCCCCCATATTTACTTACGACAGAGATATTTTCAGAGCAGGGAAACAGGGTTTGGTGATTAATTAGATTAATCAGCCGAACAAGAGGAAATTAATGATTAACCCAGCAGCGGACTATGATTCCCCCTGGAAAGACACCCTGGAATGGTACTTTGAGCCCTTCATTGCCCTGTGCTTTGCCCACATTCATAGTCAAATCAATTGGTCTCGTCCAAGTGAGTTCTTAGACAAAGAACTGCAAAAGGTGGTGCGCGACGCGGAAGTAGGACGTCGATGGGCAGACAAACTGGTTAAGGTCTGGCTCAACAATGGTCAAGAAACTTGGATTCTAATTCATGTGGAAGTCCAAGGGGAAAAACAGACGGAGTTTGCTAAACGGATGTACACCTACCATCATCGGATTAGCGGACGCTACAATCGACCAGTGGCCAGTTTAGCGG
Organism: Moorena sp. SIO4G3; assembly: GCF_010692305.1. Classification (NCBI taxonomy): domain Bacteria; kingdom Bacillati; phylum Cyanobacteriota; class Cyanophyceae; order Coleofasciculales; family Coleofasciculaceae; genus Moorena; species Moorena sp. SIO4G3. The sequence goes on from NZ_JAAHIG010000030.1 coordinate 17,715, forward strand.
TCCTGAGTGATACCAACCCCCAGTGGCGACCAACCCAATACAGTAGCGAAATCTTCGGCTGTAAAATCCAGTTCAATTTTTTGATGGTGAAACTGCTAGACTACAAACAGCAGTGGCCAGAATTAGAACAAAGTGCCAATCCCTTTGCCACGGTGATCATGGCTCACCTGAAAGCAGTTGATACTCGCAGTGATGGCCAGCAACGGAAAATCTGGAAAATGGCTCTGACCAGACGATTGTACCAGCAAGGGTATCAGCGACAAGACATCCTAAACTTGTATCACTTCATTGACTGGGTAATGCACTTACCTGAAGGACTAGAACAAGCATTTAATCAAGAACTTAACCAGTACGAACAGGAGCTCAACATGAAGTATGTCACGAGTATCGAAAGGTTGGGAATTAAGCAAGGTCGTCAAGAAGGTCGTCAGGAAGGAGCTGAGCGACTGCTGCTACGATTGCTTCACAGGCGCTTTGGAGACCTATCCCCTGAAATTCAAGCTCGTGTGAAGGGGTTGAGTGTCGAAAAATTAGAACAGTTAATGGATCTGGCCATCGATGTAGAATCTGTTGAGCAATTAGCAGACCATCTGCCAGCACCCGAAGCCGCTGATTAAAATAACTCCTGATAGAGAAGTACAAATTCTCTTCCCCCATACCCCACACCCCACACCCTATAGCCTAGATTCTGTGTAACCATTGAGTATAGGGATGCTGAACTAAATTGGAGTTGAAGTATCTCGGATCATCAGAGACTTCAACTCCAATCCATTCTGGTAGTTCAATGTCCTGATTTTCATCAGTGAGTTCAACTTCTGCCAAAATTAATCCTTGATTATCCCCAGCAAACTCATCCACTTCCCAAATCAAGCCAGCGTGTTCAATTTTATAACGAGTTTTCTCAATTAAGGGACCCTGGCACAAAGTATCGAGCATTTCTTGAGCATCCGAGCCTGGGATAGGATACTCATACTCTTTTCTAGAAAAACCCACCTTGGGACTTTTGATAGTAAGATATCCTTGATCTCCCACCAGGCGCACCCGGACAGTAGTGCGGTTAGTTGTACGAATGTAACCTTGGCGATAAACACTACCAGTGCCTAGTTTCCGCCACTCTTCGCCTTTAACTAGAAATTTGCGTTCAATTTCCGTTGCCATGGGTACAAAGTATAGTGTAAATGGGTATTATTAGTCAATGGTTAATTTAAAATTAACCATTGTTCATTAACTATTGTTGATTGTCAATTTTAAAATCAGAGTAAATCCGAAGCATTCTGCTTATTGCTATAGTAATCAAAAACTTTATAATCTTGCCTATTTAGTTAGCGATCGCTTCATATTAAACTACCCGACTTAATCCGGATTATTTTATTGTCCCAAGAAATATAAAAATAGAGAGCCAATTTCGTAGAGTTCCTCTATGAGTAAATCTACGGTGCGGCTAATGTAAGTAAAATTATCAGGATAAACATCGATGTCCCAACAATCAACAAGCCAAAATAGTGGAGCAGCAGCATTAATTGATGAAATGAAAAAATTTGCCAAATTAGCTGAAGAGTTAGAAAAGCAAACTAAAGACTCTAGCGAACAAGGCTATTCAGGCAAAGGCCATAAAATCTGGTGAACGAGTATAGTTAGGATAAAATAACTATACTCACACTCTTATTGATTGCCTAAACGGATCTAGGGTAAACGAGGGTAGGGTGAACGAGTAAGTTAAAGATTTTCAGGTTTAGGAATCGGGATGACTACGAGCAAGATGTTCACCCGATTCCCACACTCGGTCACCCCACACTCTCTTATCCTACAGCCGTCACGCCTTCAATCTCCTGATCGGCGAGATCATATAACTCCCGTAACTTCTGTAAGCTTTCCTGATCCGGTTCCCAGAATCCTCGTCCATTTGCCTCTAACATCCGGCCTACAATATTGCGAAATGCCTCAGGATTTGCCTGTTGCAACCTCTTGGCCATTTCTTCATCCAAGGCATAAGTATCTGCTGCTTGGTCATACACCCAGTTATCTTGAAAATCAGCAGTACCCCCCCAACCAATCAATGCTGTCATCCGTTGGGAAATCTCATAAGCTCCCCCAGACCCCTGATTGGCCATCGCTTCAGCCCATTTGGGATTGAGTAACTTTGTCCGATACTCCAATCGCAACAAATCCTCTAGCTTCCGGGGTGTAGTATCCTTTGAGAAACTTTCCACAAAACTGGCATTAACGGTCTTACCCCCTTGCTTTTCGGCTGCTCGCTTCAAGCCTCCAGTATTGGCATAGTATTCTTGAATATCCGTCAGCCCATATTCGACAGAATCAATTTCCTGGACTATACGACTAGTACTTTTTAGCAGCTGCTCCATCACTTCCGGACGGGCTTGACCTTTATCTTGCCGTCCATAACTAAATACATTGCGGCTTTGCCATGTATTCGCTAATTCATCTCCCGATTCCCAATTACCATCCACTACTTGGTCATTGACCAGAGAACCATAATCTCCGGCTGGATTAGAAAACAACCGAGCAGAAACATTATCTACCCCTTGCGATCGCAACGCTAACCCATGCTTGCGGATAAAATTCTCTTCCTCCGGTTCATCTGCTTCAGTCGCCCTACGGAACAAATCATCCAGCAGCTCAACAATATTGACAAAACTATCCCGAAAAATCCCTGACAGATTTGCCAACACATCAATTCTAGGATGACCTACCTCAGCTAAGGGCATCAAATCATACCGTACAATCCGTCCCGTTCCCTCTTTAACAGGTACTGCACCTACTAACTCCAATAAAATCCCCAAGGACTCCCCACGAGTCTTGATCGCATCCAATCCCCATAGCATTACCGCAACAGTTTCCGGATACTCCTGATGTTCCTCAAGATGCTGGGCAATAATTTTCCTGGCCACCTCCCTGCCCCGTTCATAAGCTGCCGGAGAGGGCATCCGATAAGGGTCCAAAGCGTGAATATTCCGTCCTGTTGGCAAAACCCCAGGACCATCCCGCAACAAATCCCCCCCAGGAGCTGGAGGAATATACTCCCCATTCAACCCCCGCAACAAATTGGTCAACTCCTCCCCAGTCTGCATCAACAACTCACCAATCCGTAACGCCTCTTCAACCTTCTCATCCTCGACCTGTTCACGTCCGTCTGGTGTTTGGGATTCAAATTCTCCATCCACAATGGCTTTAACCATTGCTTCCGGGACATCTTCCCCAAAATACGCCCGGAGGTAAGACCCTAACTGTTCCGAATCAGGCACTTGACCTAGAGTGTGCAGCCCAGAGGAAAACAAGCGTTGTTCGACCACTAGCAGGTAGTTGTACAACTTGACAAGATAGCGATTAAATGAATCAGCACTAAACATCTGGGCATTCTCTGGACTGAAAGTAATGCCCAACCTCTTAGCATCCTCAAAGGGACAATCGGTATCCAAGCCACTATCGATAATCTTTTTACAAATTGCTTCTTTCAAGGCATAGTTCTTTTCAGGATCCTCCCGATACTCCGAGATTAAATCCCGTAGCACTACCAACTCCTTATACAAACCAGCCCGACCATAAGGGGGTACATTATGGGAAATCAACACCCCATAACCCCGACGCTTGGCTAACATTGACTCTGAAGGATTATTGGCGGCATAGATATATAGATTTGGGATATTTCCTAGCAAAATATCCGACCAAGAATACCCCGTATTCCCCAGGGGTGAACCAGGTAACCATTCCACGGTGCCATGCATGCCAAAATGCACCACCGCATGGGCATCAAAATCATTCTGTAACCACTTATAAAAGGCAGTGTACTGGGGATGTGGGGTCATGTCTCGTTCAAACATCAGCCGCATCGGGTCTCCAGAAATACCCAGGGGTGGTTGTACCCCAATCCAGACATTTCCTAACTCAATCCCACCAATCTCGAACTCATCCCCATTGGTTTTGATTCCTGTACCAGTCAAGGATTGCCATTGTTTTTCAATACGGGTAGTTAGCAAGTAGCCTAACCATTCTTGTAGGGTTTTAACGTTAACTGTGGTTGAAGGTTGAAGGTTGGTGGTTGCTAGTTGAAGGTTGGTGGTTGCTAGTTGAAGGTTGGTGGTTGCTAGTTGAAGGTTACTAGTTGAAGGTTGCTGGTTGGTGGTTGAAGGTTGCTGGTTAGAACATTTACCATTCGACCGCTCGTCTGCTGCTTTCACCCAGCGGATTAGTTCTTCCCCATCTTCTGGTAATTCCCCAACAGTGTAACCTTGTTCCTTTAGAGCATGGAGGAATTTAAGGAGCGATCGCGGTACATTCAATAAGGCTGCTGTTCCTGTTGCTCCATACCCAGGAGGGAAACCATACAGAATAATTGCAATTCGTCTTTGGTCTGGTGGGGTTTGCCTGAGTTGAATCCAACGCTTGACCCGTCCAGTCAGTCGCTTAACTCGTTCGGGAATCAGATAAATATTTTCTCCGACTAAACCACCTAGGGGTACAGTATCAATTGCTCCATCCAATTCGGGCAATGCATATAAGACGACACTTTGCAACCCCCCAATGCCTTGTCTTGTCCAAGAGTAAATATCTTGAATCAGTAGGGGTGCAGCAATACAGTAAGGGACATTCTTAGCAGTGAGAATACGTTTCGCTACAGCCACCTGTCTTCCTGCCTCCATAGAACCAGCTGGACCCCCTACTAACGGGAAACCGATGGTAGACACAATGGCATCCACTTCTACAGCGTCTTTAGAGAGGGAAGGAGTTTCCACGTTATCCAGTTGCCGCTGTTGGGTTTCATAAGCAGATGTCATCCAATCCCGCACGGCTACATGACCTTCTACACCATTGATAAAGATGGGTAAAGGAGTTAATCCAGCTTCCTCAAAGTAGCGAATTAACTGGGGAATATAAGGTTGTTTTGTAACTACGTGTTTCCGATAAAGCAGAATCCCGACAACAGGGTTTTCTCTAAGGTTGTGTTGAGAAGCTAGCGGGCTGGTAGGGCTTTGCCCAATAAGGTTTAATTGTTTAACTTTGAAGCTTTGGTACCATTCTAGGTATTGTCGTGGGGATTCAAAATACCCGTCGTAGTCCGGATGGAGTAGCCCCATGTTTGGAGTTTCCACTGGTGGCGGAATTTCTCCCACTGTCAGATCTAAGTATTTCTCTGCCAAGGTCCAGAACATAGATGCCACATTGTCTGAGCCACCAGCATTCCAGTAACCGTAGATAATTAGCCAATTGCGCAAGTCTTGGACTTTTCTAGCAGGAATATATTTCAGCAGCTTCGGACCAATTTTCAAAAAGCTGATATAACCGGCTAAGCGGTCTTCTTCTCGTCCGTTGCTGAATTTGTCGAGGATGAATTTTACTGGCTTGGGCATCCCCTTGGGTTTATCCCCAATTTTGAACTGACCAATTTGAGTCAGGCTGATCAGTTCTAGAGCTGACTCGAATACCAAGCGGATGGGAATGTGTTGGATGCGATCGCGTAACCATAACACTTGGTCATAATCGAATAGTAGACTACCGAAGAAGACTTGGGCATCTTGGAGGGCAGCGTCTACAGTATCAGGGTTGGCAGTGATTTCGCGATCGCTAAATACTCTAATATCCAGTTCCGGACAGCGGGAGCTAGCTAACTCAGCAGCTTTGCGGTACAAGTCAGCATTGAAGGATTCAAATCCTGCTATCAGTACAATGCGTTTCATGGAACCAGCTCGAAATAATTCTTTACACTTCGATCATATTTGATCATAATCGTACTGATCGGCTAACCCTCCCAGTGGCCTTGGGTAACTCGTGCCATGATTGAGAATAATTGCTAATTAGACTTCGGCGCAGTTGTCGGCAACTTTGGACAATAGAACTTTGGACAAGGGAAAAATACTTGACGAAAACAGTATCAAAAAGCGCTGCATTGCTGAGCCGAAGTTGCCTATTTTTATTAGTTTCATTTCTATATTTCAACTAACAATGCTGTAGTTGACGATTCCCCATAAGCCATTACCAAAAATACCAGGACTATTTGGTAACTGATGTAAGCATTCAGCTATCAGCTAATGCGCTACTTGAGATGCTACTTGAGGTGCTATCAGCCAAAAGCGCTGTAGCCACGCTACCGGAACAGTTTATGCCCATAGCCAACGCTACACCGAACAGCTTTTCAATAAAATAAGCTGACGGCACCTCAAGTAGCGTGAGCCTTTGGCTCACGGCTGACGGCTGAATACTTACTAACTGATTAACCGGACTTACTATCAATCATCTTGGCAGTATCATGGAAAACTCGCGAATTTTTCTACAGTTGTCAAAAAATTGGTCATAATCAAAGATAAAACTCAGGTAATCATTCAGAGGTGCTGAAGATGAGGATTTTACTAGTAGAAGATGATGAGCGGATTACCGACGCCCTTGCTGAAGACCTCACCGACCAGCATTATGTCGTGGATGTTGCCAATGATGGTCAAGTGGGTAGGGAACTAGTAGAGAGCTTCAGCTATGATTTAATTTTGTTAGATGTCATGCTGCCAAAGATTGATGGTATTACTCTTTGCCGAAAGTTGCGCTCCCAAGGCGACCTTACTCCCATTCTAATGCTGACGGCTCGGGATACCATCAGTGATAAAATTTTAGGACTTGATGCTGGTGCAGATGATTATCTAGTCAAACCCTTTGATTTAGGAGAGTTGTCCGCTAGGATTCGGGCCTTACTGCGCCGGGGAAATACTACTTTACCACCTGTACTGGAATGGGATTCTCTCCGCCTTGATCCCAGTACCTGTGAAGTCTTCTATGAAGACCGCCTCTTGTCCCTAAGTCCAAAAGAGTATGCTCTGCTAGAATTTTTCCTGCGCCATCCTCGCCGTGTGTTTAGCCGTGCTCAAATCCTGGAAAACCTCTGGTCCTTTGAACGACTACCAGAAGAAGCAACCGTTAAAGCTCATATCCGAGGTTTACGACAGAAACTCGACGCAGCAGGAGCTCCCTCTGATTTGATTGAGACAGTCTATGGTTTGGGTTATCGTCTCAAAGAAAATCCCTAATATCATGTCCTGATAATTATTGATAACAAACCTTCTGAGATTAAACCTTACTCCTTTCCTTCAGCATAGCTGCCTTCTGCCCTCTGCCTTCGATTCAGCGCAAGGGTGTAAGTATTCAACCGGACATGATATTACCGATTCGTAACCTCAAGTAAAGCTTCAGCAGAAACTCCCCCCTTAACGAGATTGGGGGGAGTAATTTTTCTACAGTAATGATCCAGTGCATTGATGAGCTATGTGTGGACTGGAGTTAAATTGACCGTGATCTCTATTGCACCATTGGTGAGAAGTTAAGGAAAATAAGCCCTTGTCAAGGGGGTTTTAGCATTCCCTGAAGTGACAAGTAGCTCTACGAATAGCGTTGCTGATTAGCGTTGCGTCAGTCAAGTAATGAATAGGAGTAGAGTGGGCATCCTGCCCGCTCGAAAATCTAAGGAACGGGCAAGATGCCCATTCCACGGCAAGATGCCCATTCCACGGCAAGATGCCCATTCCACGGCAAGATGCCCATTCCACGGCAAGATGCCCATTCCACGGCAAGATGCCCATTCCACGGCAAGATGCCCATTCTACAGGTGCGACCCTAGGCCGCGAGGGATTGCTCGCGGCCCTTGAGGCACGCACCTACTCTTAAAATCATTCGATTATTCAGCAACGCCTAAAATCCCGCTAAGTCTTTCGGGCAAAGCCTAGGCTGTTCACTTTGTCCTAGGGCCCGAGGAAAAAGTTTATGCACTTTTTGTGTAAGGTAACGAGACCGTGGATCCATTGCAATATATGGATTATAGCCTCAGAGCGTTGCTCGCGATCCCGGGATGAACAATTAGAACCAAAAAATGCTCAAAATACACAGCCTAGGCAAAGCCCGACGCTGCTTAACACGACTATAACGGGAGTTGAATGATGGTATTGCACTGATAGTCTGTAGTAATACCAAGTTGCGTTCATAGACATAATTTTAATTGTAGTACGAGCAGAAAAGCCCGCGCGAGCAAGATGCTCGCACTACCTTCTGTGTTTGAACGCAACTCGGTATCAGGCGTTACTGATTCTGGCTATGATTCCGCGACCCCCAATCCTGGGGGAGAAAAGTAAGTTAAAGTC